>NZ_JAKTIM010000058.1:0-148127 GCF_027855455.1 Acinetobacter sp. AOR01_HL
AGTCTGCTAACCCTTTCTCGTTCTGCCACCATAATTTTAATGCTTTGGCAGAACTCCCAATAAAAAGGAGTTGGCTTTGCACATCCATTATTTCTTGGCAGCCTTTGCCAAAAGCTATAACGACACCACATAAACCTTAAAGCAGTTTGAGGGCTATTAGCGCTTTCAGACTTTAAATCGTCACAACCAAAAACTTAGCAACAATAAAACTTGAGATGTGCCAAGCACAGTCTTTATAGGCTTTGCTGTGCCTTTTTTCTCCCAAAAAAGTATCTCATTTACAAACAACAAGAATTTATAACGGTAAAACTATGCCAAATTTAATTCTCCCAACACGTGCCTTATACGTTGTACATAAAGCAATTGATCTGTTTCATCACCGTGGATTTCACCTTATTGGGGTCGACAGAATAGTGAGAGAATCAGAGATTACAAAAGCGACTTTTTATAATTATTTTCACTCTAAAGAAAGGCTTATTGAAATCTGCCTCATGGTGCAAAAAGAAAAGCTCCAAGAAAAAGTAGTCGCAATGGTCGAATATGACTTAAGCACTCCTGCCATCGATAAACTCAAAAAGCTTTACTTTCTACATACCGATCTAGAAGGGCCGTATTACTTATTATTTAAAGCCGTTTTTGAAATTAAAAATAGCTATCCCAACGCTTATCAATCCGCAGTGCGCTATAGAACATGGCTAAAAAATGAGATTTATAGCCAACTTAGATTGCTTAAACCCGATGTCTCTTTTACTGATGCCAAACTATTTTTATATATGGTGGAAGGCACAATCATTCAGCTTTTAAGCTCTGGTGGGGTAAGCGAGCGGGAGGGTGTGTTTGAATGTTTTTTAAGAGGAATAACTACATGCAAATGAAAAGTTTAGGGTTTTGCCAGTAGCGGCTAAATACGAGTCATAAGAAAGGGGGCTGTGCTGTATTTATCAAAAAATAACTTGTTTATTCAGCATGGCTCCTTTAAATAATGAAAGAGAAAAACAACAATGATCTCTATAGCTGTATGAGGGAGGACGTTATTTGAAGTTATTTATTGTGATATTTATTGCCATTTTTTCGAGTATTGGAATCATTTGCTTAATCGCATTACTTAGAAATTCAAAAAATTATTCACCATCGGCTGAGCATGATTATTCAGCTTCAACATATTCACCACACCACCATATTTACGATAACAGTCACCATAGTTCTCATTCATCAAATGATTGCTCATCATTTTCTGACTCGGGCGGATGTGATGGGGGCGGTAGCAGTGACTAAAAAGCCCTTTCATATAAAAGGGCTTTTAAGCAGTTTAAGGTAAATCAAACCAGATAAATTGGCTGTCTTCATTTGCATGAATCACGGCATTATCTTCAAAGACCAGAGCATCACCCGCTTTCACTTCGTACTCACCAATACGAACTTCACCTGAAATTACATGAACGTAATTTACTCGTTTTGAAGTCTCAACTGGCAATTCACGACCTTTTTCGAGTACAGCAGATTTTACCTGTGCATCTTGGCGAATATGCATTGGTGCATTTGCGTCAGGGCCTGCAATCAAATGCCATTCGTTAGGTTGATTACGCGGGTCCAAACTAATTTGCTGATAATTTGGCTCGGCTTCTTTTACATCGGGAATAATCCAGATTTGTAATAAGTGCACTGGCGTATCGGTGTTATTAATCTCACTATGAGCAACACCTGTACCGGCACTCATAAGTTGCCATTCACCTGCTTTAATCTGGCCTTCATTTCCCATGGTGTCACGGTGTGAAATTGCACCATCAAGCACACAGGTTAAAATTTCCATATTATCATGCGAGTGAGTGCCGAAACCGTTGTGGGCATCGATTCGGTCATCATTAATGACTCGAAGTGCATTTACCCCCATATATTTAGGGTTATACCAGCTACCAAACGAAAAGCTATGATAAGACTCTAACCAGCCTGCTTTAACATGACCACGATCTTCACTACGATGCAAATAAGCATTCATGACTCGATCTCCTCAATTATTATTTATCTCTTGAGGAATATGTTAAACCTGTGGGGTAAAGCTAAAAATAGAGTAGATGCAACATATTGTTGCATTTTTAAGATGATTAAGATTTTTATAAATATTCGTTTTAAATTTTAGATATAAAAAAAGCCTGTATAAAACAAGCTTTTTAAAAAGACTTTATATATAAATGTCTACCTATAAGGCTTTAAAGGAAATTATAGAGAGACACTGAGTTTGATTAAGCAGATAAAAACTCCGCGTATTTAGAAATATCGACATTGCCACCACTAATAATAATGCCGATACGTTTGCCTTTTAACTCATCTTTTAAATTACGGGCAGCCGCAAATCCGAGACATCCTGTCGGTTCAACCACCATCTTCATTCTTTCAGCAAAGAACTTCATAGCGTTAATGAGTTCTTCGTCTGTGACCGTCAAAATGTCATCAACTTTCTGTTGAATAATAGGAAAGGTCAATTTGCCTAAATATTGAGTTTGTGCGCCATCGGCAATGGTTGGAGGGGTATCAATATGAACAATTTCTCCTTTTCTAAAAGACATTTGTCCATCATTTCCTAGCGCAGGTTCAACGCCATATATTTTGCAGTTCGGAGAAAGCTGGCGAGCAGATAGGGCAGAACCTGCCAGCAAACCGCCACCACCTAAACATACAAATAGGTAATCTAAATCACCGACTTCTTCAAATAACTCTTTAGCAGCCGTACCTTGACCTGCAATCACATGCGGATGGTCATAAGACGGAATTAATGTTAGACCATTTTTTTCGGCAATCTCTTTTCCAATTTTTTCCCGATCTTCCGTATAACGGTCAAATTCAACAATATTACCGCCGTATTCTCGCGTTGCTGCCATTTTTGCAGCAGGTGCATCTTTAGGCATGATAATGGTTGCTGGAATACCAAGAATTTTTGATGAAAGCGCAATGGCTTGTGCATGATTTCCCGAAGAAAAAGCAACTACACCTGCTTTCTTTTGAGTCTCATTAAATTGCAAAAGTGCATTCATGGCACCACGAAATTTGAAAGCGCCTACACGCTGAAAGTTCTCACATTTAAAGAACACTTCTGCTTCAAATTCATTGTTCACCGTACGTGAAGTTAAAACAGGGGTTTTATTTATAAAATCTTTTATACGTTCAGCAGCGGCTGCGACATCTTCATAATTTGGAAGGGTTAAATTTTTCATAATTAAACCTGATTCTATTCAATGTTTTCGGATGCAAGATTTCGTATTGCCAAGGAAAGCACAATCTATTGACCTTGTTTAGATAAAATATATATATTTAGATAAAATGTCTAATTTATTTTTTAATTTGATAACAATGAGATATAAGATTTTGATTTACATTAAGTTTAAAATTAGATAAAAAGTCTAAATTACTGTTTGTGTACTTCACTCTACGGTTTGAAACAGTAATTAAGTCATTAGGAGAAATACATTGGGCAATCGTGATAAACATTTACTCACTCAACTTGATACTATCGCGAAAGGGTTAAGTGAAACACTAGCGCCTTTTTGTGAAGTTGTTGTCCATGACTTAACCAATCCTGAGCATGCCATACTTTCAATACACAATAATTTGTCTGGCCGAAAAGTTGGAGATCCGGCAACTGAGTTGGGGCTGGCAAGAATTATGTCTCCGGAGTTTCCAAACCTTATTACAAACTATGCTAACCAGTTTGCAGATGGCCGCCCTGCAAAAAGCACCTCGATTGGCATTAAAGATGAAGAGGGCCAGTACGTAGCTGCTTTATGTATGAATATTGATTTAACGTTATTTAGAGGGATGCAAAGCGCTTTAGAGCATTTCACTAAAATTGAAAATGACAGCATTATTGAAAATTTGGAACCGAATGGCACGGAAGCAATTCGAAGATATATCGATCAGTTTGCTTCAAAACATGCCACTACACCGCGTATGCTAAAACTCAATGAGAGAAAGCAATTAATACAAGAACTCAAAAATAATGGCTTACTAGAAATTAAAAAGGCGGTGGAAACGGTTGCCCAACATTTAGGTATATCCAGAGCCAGTGCCTATTTGTATGTAAAAGAAACTTAATTTGCCAAATCGAGGTCATCATATTCGTTCAAGGTCTTACCTTGCTGAATATGTTCCTGATAATGTTGAGCGCGCAGTTTGTCTAACTCTGAACTTGATACGCCATCTCTCCAATAGCCAGCAATGCGCACGTCATTTTTATTTAACTGTTGGTCTTCTAGAAAAAATTGACGTAAGGCTCTTGCTTCGTTGCGTTCGCAAGCCGCCCAAATCGTAATATTTTCATAATTTTCTAGCGCAAATGCTGCCTTTAAAAGAAGGCCTTTCTGTGACGTGTGATGTTCTTTATGGAACGAATGAATTTTGACATGCTCAAGTTCGGGTAATTGGCTAGCAATGTCTTTTTCAAAACTTTCAATGAAAATATCCGCACTTATGCCGAGTTCCCATTGCTTAAGTATTGAATATAACGCAGGTACAGCCGTATCGTCGGCAAACATGACCACATGCTTTTTGGCTGTAAAGTTGGGAATGAAATGAGGGCGGGGGCCAATAAGCCCGATTTTTGTACCCACTTGAGCCGAATTAAGCCATTCCATTGCTGGGCTTAAATCTTCATGTTTAACAAAATCAATTTCGATTTGAGCATTTACAGGGTTAAATGAACGGACCGTATAGACACGTGAAATGGGTTGTCCCTCTGGCGGATTGTTCACAATTAACCGAATTGCCAAATTGGGAGCTTGCCAAAGCTCTGGTTGTAATGTGTTGATTTTTCCTTGAATTCTTACAATAGAAGGATACGGCGTCTGGATCGAGACAATAGTCATCTCAAGCTGTTCCATATCTTGTAAATGGTCTTTTTCTTTTAGTAAGTCGCCATATTCTTGTTTCGATTTTTCTGCAATTTTTGTCATATATATAACCCAAGCTTAATGATTACTATAGAGCGCGATAATTGATATAGATGTAACCTCTCTATGGCTACGATAACCAAGTTAGCCCTTAATGTAAATAATAATCATTATTAATTGTGAGTTTTAGACGATAGAATTAGTTCACTAAACGATTAAACCGAATAGAAAAATTATTTTATTATTTTGATATTTATCATTTTTTATTAATGGCTTTTAAAAGAAAGAAATTGATATTTCTCTTAATAGTAATTGTAAATGATTATCATTTATATTATTGTGCTGGGGTATCTATTATTCAAACAAACAGCGATAAAGACGACATTTTTATAACATTGTTTTGAATATTAGGTCGGGTGGTATTGCATAAAGAATAGGGTGAGGACCAAGATAAATGCTAAAAGATTTGAGTCAAAATTTAGGGCAAATGAATGATAAAAATAACAACGTAGAAAATTTCTTAAAGCGAATTTATGAAAATATTTTTGAGCAAAATTCCAATCGAACAGCACTCATTTTTGAAGGTCGTAGCATTAGTTATGCTGAGGTAGGGACTCAGGTCGCCAAGGTTATGTATGCGCTAAAAATGCAAGACTTGGCGACAGGGTCGGTGGTGGCAATTTGCCTGAGAAAAAGTCCTGAGCATATTTATACAGCTTTAGCATGTGCGCTCACTGGCTTCATTTGGCTACCTGTAGATATGGATTCTCCGCCATCGCGACTGAACTATTTATTGACGAATAGTCGGGCAGATGTTGTGGTGAGTGACTCATCCATTGCAGGTGTGCAAACACTAAATATTAACGAAATTTTATCGGCTACAACTGAGTATGAACCGAGCTTTAACGCCGAAATTAACCGACTTCCGGCATATTATTTATATACTTCGGGAAGTACAGGAACTCCGAAATGTGTGGTCTTAAATAATCAAGCCACAGAAAACACGCTACAACAGACGATCTCGGAATGGAAAATTACTGCTGACGATGTGATTATGGCGGTAACACCGTTTCATCATGATATGTCGGTATTTGATGTATTTGCTTCAATGGCAGTGGGTGCAACTTTGGTGGTTCCATCTTTTGAGCAAAGTAAAAATGCTGTTGTCTGGGCCGATTTAGTAGATCGTTGCAAGGTTACGATTTGGAGCAGTGTTCCTGCCATTGTCGATATGTTGTTCAGTGTAGCTCAAAAAGAACAATTACAGTCTTTGCGTTTAATTGCCCAAGGCGGCGACTATATCAAGCCTTCACTTATAGCGAAGTTAAGACAACAATTGCCTAACGCTCGTTTATTTTCATTAGGTGGGCCTACCGAGACCACAATTTGGAGTATATGGCATGAAATAAATGTGCAAGATCAGGAAATTATTCCGTATGGAAAAGCTTTAGAAAATAACCGTTATTTTATTTTGGATGAAAATCTAAAGCCTTGCCAAATGGGCGAGGTCGGTACGATGTACATGACTGGCCTAAATTTATCTAATGGTTATTTACTTGACGGGGAAATTTACTATAAAGATTTCGTTGAAATTCAAGTGAGCGAAAATGAAACTCAAACGGCTTTTCGTATGAGTGACCAAGGGTATTTTAGGGAAGATGGAAATATTATTTTTGCTGGACGTGAGGAAGGTTATTTAAAAATAAAAGGTGTGAGAATCTCTGCGGCTGAGGTTGAAAATGCTTTGACGAAGAACCCGTATATCCATAACTGTGTGGTGATCAGTTGTGTACATCCAACGACTGAAACTCAAGAGTTAGTCGCCGTTTACACCCTAGAAAATAAATACAAAACTACTCGCCTAAATAGCCCCGAATTAAAGAACTTCTTAAAAATACATTTACCGAGTTCACATATTCCTTCGAAATATTTGGCCGTCGAAACCATACCTCTGACCCGAAATGGAAAAATTGATCGTAAAGCTGTGCAAGAAATCGCTCAGGGGAAAATTTATGTATCTTCTACGTTGTCTGCAAACTCTTCTAAAACACAGTCATCAATCGCTGAGGTGGGGGATTCGGTTTTATCGGTTTTCCGTGAATGCATATCTGACAGTCAAGCTGAAAAAATGGATATTTTTTATAGAAGTGAAATATTAGATATAGGAATTCGTCCGAAACAACTTATGAGTATTGCTCAGAAACTTTCTCAAAAGCTCAATACACAAATTGATTTTTATACGCTAGTTAGCTGCAAAACAATTCAGGATGTGGTGAATAAAGTAGAGCAGCAAATAAAATAGAAAAATTGAAATGTGCTTAAAAGCGGAGTTGAGTTGTTTGCTTTTAAGCACATGGTGGGTTTTAGGGTAACTAGATTTGAGCTAAGGTTGCCTTCATTTTTTCGCAAATACTTTTCACTATTGCAGTCGGGAAGCGGTGGGCTTGATACGTAATGATCATGCTTAACTGATGCTGTCCATCAATCACATTTTCCATAATTTCAAAATGTAATCCGAACATCGATTCATTACGTTCCGGCAAAATCTGGCGATAAGGAAGGTCTTGTCCCTGAGGTGTTTTGAGCGCGCCGTTTAAAGCATTATTTGAATGGATATGAATAAACACATCAAATAACAGTCCTTCATCTGCGCTCATCCCTAACGCATTTTGTATATGATTGATGGGAATATCTGCATAGGCCATCGAGGTATTAATCATTGTGCTGATATTGTGGAGCAACGATTGGAATGAATCTGAAGGGCTAAACTGTGTGCGATGCGCAACCATGGTCGTAAAGTAACCCACCGTATCAAAAAACTCAGGATCAGTTCGTCCAGATGCAGAAGTACCAATCACAATATCTTTTAAATCGCCTTGTTGCTGTAATGCATTGGCGATAGCAGTATAGAGAACTGCGAAAATAGAAGAGCTGTGTTGTCTTGAAAATGCGAGGAGCTTTTCATACATTTCTGGTGCAAATTTAAGTTCGAGCCATTGAACTGGAGGTTTTTCTTTTTCAGCATTTAATTCATGTTCCGAAACAGGGAGGCTTAGACCTATGGTTGCTCCTCTTAACAGCTTAGTCCAATAATTTAGATGGTCTTGGTTAATCCCTTGCTTTTGCTGGAGTAAAGAAAAATCGAGAATAGATTGGGCTGGTGCCTTCCAGTTTGGAGCTTGAGCATTTGAGCGAGCAAGATAAGCATGCGCAAGGTCAGCCATAATGGTATTTAAAGACCATTCATCAATCACCATGTGGTGAACTAAAAACGATAGAGTTTGGCGACCTTTGGCATTTCGAATCAAACGAATTCTTAAGGGAAGTTCACGGGTTAAATCAAATTTATATGAAGCTTCACTGGTAAGCGTTGCATCGTGACTTTCGGCACTGTTCCAAAACCATTTGAATTTTTTAAGTTCAGATGTAGGAATAACCTGTTGATAGGTTTGACCATTGGCGCTATTAAAAATTGTACGTAAGCCTGCATGGCGCTCAACAATATCTGTAAAGGCTTGCAAGAAAATATCTTCATTAATTTCTTCAAGGAATTCTACGGCAAATGGTAAGTTATAAATTGGGCTAAAATCGAACGCAGAATAAGCTTGCCACAGGAAATCTTGAGCTAAAGTAAGCGGGGCTTTATCGACACTTTGTAAGGTGGATTTTTCAGTTTTTGCAGATTTAACGAAAGCGTATTGAGCTAAATCGGCAGCAGATGGAGATTTAAAGAAATCATTAAATTGAATCTCAATTCCATGTTTATTAAGTAGGTTTCCAATAATTCGCGTTGCTAATAGTGAATGGCCGCCAAAATCAAAAAAGTCATCATGCTGACTCATTTCTGGTTCAGCGAGCGTATTTCGAAACTCTTCTAAAATAATTTCTGAAACATAAGTTTGATTAGGTTGTTCTGGCGCTTTTGTAGAACTTACATCTAGATGATTTGAGATATCAATTTCCATCAGCACCAATGGCATATTATTTGGTGAGTTTTGTTGATATCGATTTTGTATAGCCTGAATAAAATCTGACTTTTGATAGCTTTCATCAAGAATCGGGTGGAGCGCTAAAATAAGAAAATAGTCTTGTTCAGTTTCTACGAGACTTGTAAAAAAAGGGGGATGAAATTCTGCATTCCATGCTTGCGCTTTTAAGGCGGCGACCTGCTCAAATACTTGTTCTGCATTGCTTTTTTTTACTTCTAGACAAGCCGAATGATCATCAAATGGATACTTGTATAAATCACCTTCGTCACTAAATGTATAGCGAACATTTAAGTCAGGTGTAGTTTTAATAATGTCTTGAATTGCTTTAATGAGCAGTTGAATGTCTAAACCTTGATTAAGTTTCCATAGATTAAAACGTCGGTTAACTTGTTCAGGCTGTTGTAATTGCAACATCCAGATATGTTCTTCGTAATCAGTAACCGAAAGGAGAGAGGGCGATTTGGAAAATTGTTCCAACATAAATGAATCCTGGTTTATCAAATGGCTATTTTCATCAATTTTTATTTCGCAAATTTTTTACATTAGATTAAATTTCATATAATTCATAATGTTATAGATTTGCTTGTTTGCAAAAATTGACCTTTTTCTAATGAGTTGATGTCCACATGAACTGTACTGATGTAACAGTAGGGTTACATTTTACCTTTAAACATACTATAATTGATTCTCATTTACATCAAGATTATTATTTGCAAGTAGATAGTGCCAATTGAGAATGACGAATTTTTAAAATAGAAAATAAATAATAAGTGATTGATTAATATTTATTTAATTCGAAATTGGTTAGGCAAAAATAATTTAAAGATGAAAAAACGATCCTAAGAATAGGGCTGTGATTTTGCCTATTTAAAAGGAACTGATTCTGTTGTCTCGATAAAATTGAGGAATTTTCATGAGAATATTCAATCATGAAAGGTTAATAAGCCCATCAAATGTTGAACAAATTTTCCCTCACTTTGGTTTGATGGGACTAAATTTGCAATTTGCATCGGCTTTATTACGCTCAAGTGGGGCACGCCACTGATGCAATTCGGCTTATTCTGTATTTTTATCATTTTATGTATTTGCTCGTTATTGCTCGGGGCTGAGCCAATACAGTGGACTACCTTATTTTCTTTTTCTCATGAGAGTTGGCTCACTCTTACAGCCAGCCGTATTCCTCGTTTAATTACTATTGTGCTTACAGGTATCGGGTTGGCGGTATGTGGCGTCATCTTGCAACATATTGTGCGTAACAAGTTTGTTGAACCGGAAACATCGGGCGGTTTAGATGCTGCCAAACTGGGAATTTTAGTGTCGTTAACTTTAGTTCCGGTAACCAGCACGCTGAGCAAGATGATATTTGCGATCATTTTTTGTTTTATTGCCAGCTTAATTTATATCGCAATTATTCGGCGGATCCGTTTTAGAAATACGGTTTTAGTACCAGTTATTGGTTTGATGTACGGCAGTGTACTGAGTGCCTTAGCTGAGTTTTATGCCTATCGCTTTAATATTTTACAAAGTATGCAAGGGTGGCTTTTAGGAGATTTTTCAAAAATTGTCCAAGGCCACTATGAAGTTATTTACATTATTTTTCCGATTGTTGCCCTGACTTATCTTTTCGCACACCGCTTTACCGTAATTGGTATGGGGGAAGAGATGGCTTCTAGTTTGGGACTCAGTTATGCAGCTATAGCCGCCATTGGTTTGATACTGGTTGCCATTACAGTTTCGACCACAGTAATTACGGTTGGTGCTATTCCTTTTGTCGGGCTCGTGGTCCCCAATTTAGTCGCACTGAAATACGGAGAAAACTTAGCTAAAACCTTGCCGATTGTGGCTTTGGGTGGGGCATCTCTATTACTGATTTGTGACATTCTTGGCCGCTCAATCATTTACCCATTTGAAGTGCCGATCGGACTTACCGCAGGTGGTGTGGGGGGAATTATTTTCCTCATCCTCATTTTGAGGGAGTTCAGATAATGCGCATTACAAAGCTATGGATGATTTATCTGATCGTTATCTGCCTAGCAGTATGTTTTTTATTTTTAAACTCAGGACTAGATTTTGATTACGTCATTCCTAACCGACTTCTGCGTCTTGCCACGATTGTGATAGCCGGTATTTGCGTTGCTTTTTCCTCAATTGTTTTTCAAACATTGGTCGGTAATCGTATTTTGACTCCCTCAATTATGGGCTATGAAGCGATTTATCTCTTATGGCAAGTTTTGTTGTTGTTCTTCTGGGGAACACATGGATTAAGCCAGTTAGGAATAAATGGTAATTTCTTTATCTCTATCGTTTTAATGCTGCTTTACTCGTGGGTAATCCATAAGTGGTTATTGCCATATGGCAGAAATGATGTCTTTCTCCTGTTGCTTTTAGGGTTAGTCCTTACGATGGTCGTTGGGACGATTACTCAATTTATTCAACTCAAAATTAATCCTGGTGAATTTTCTGTTTTCCAAGGCCTTAGCTATGCTTCTTTTAATCGCTCTCAACCAGAAACTTTATTGTATGCCAGCTTAGCCGTAGTCATTGTTCTATTTCTCGGTAGGAAAGCGCTCCCTGTTCTGGATGTTCTGATTTTAGGGCGTGAGCAAGCGATTTCATTAGGCATTCATCATCACCGCTATGTCAGTTTCTATTTAGCCCTGATCGCTATTTTGGTTGCGGTATCTACCAGCCTGATTGGCCCGACAGTATTTATGGGCGTATTCATTGCCAACATTACTTATGCGCTAACAAGAAGTTATAAGCATAAATTAACGCTGCCCATGGGCTGTGCCATCACGATTGCCATATTTATTGCTGCTCAAATTTTAGTTGAGCACGTTTTTAATTACAAAACGACCGTCAGCATTTTGGTCAACCTCGTATGTGGCATTTATTTCCTTGCGCTGACGGTTCGTACCCGAGGTGTTGCATGATTCATGTCAAGAATATCAATAAGTCATATGGAAATAAGCCAATACTGACTGACGTAAATGTTGAATTTCCTACAGGTCAGGTGACGTCACTCATTGGTCCAAATGGAGCCGGAAAATCGACTTTGCTCATGATGATGGCACGTTTAATTGAGCCGGATAAAGGCGAGATTTTTCTTAATCATCAAAATATTGCGGATATTAAAACCGCTGTTTACGCCAAGCATGTCGCGACTTTACGTCAAGCACCCGGCTTTAATTTGCGCTTAACCGTAGAAGAGCTGGTGTCATTTGGACGCTTTCCCTATAGCCGTGGTGTTTTAACCGAGAAAGATCGCCAAGTGGTTGATGAAGCTATTGAGTTTCTTTCTTTAGAGCCGCTGCGCAAATCTTACATAGATGAAATTAGTGGTGGTCAAAGGCAAATGGCCTTTTTGGCGATGACGATCGCACAGCAAACAGACGTACTTTTATTAGATGAACCCTTAAATAACCTTGATATGAAACATGCCGTTCAAATTATGCGTGCACTCAGACGCTTATGTGATGAACAAGGGCGTACTGTGATTTTAGTCATTCATGACATCAATTTTGCCACGAATTACTCGGACCATATTGTCGCGCTCAAGAACGGCAAGCTTCATTTCAGTGGGTTAACGGAACAAGTGATTACAGAGGCGCAATTAAATGATCTGTACGAGCTTGATTTTGAAATTACATACAGTGAGCGTGGCTGTATGTGTAATTACTTCAACTCATCTGGAGCTTGAATACATATGAACTGGAAGAAAAAGTATGGGGGAGTAGCCCTCATCATAGCGGCAGCTGTCACTCTACAAGCATGTGATCAAAAAGTTGCAGATACCACTCAAGCTTCTCAGAAGCTAGCAGAACCGATTACGGTGAAACATGCGCTTGGAACTACGGTGATAGATCATTTACCGCAACGCGTTGCTGTACTTGATATGAATGAAGCTGACTTTCTAGATCAACTGAATGTCCCGATTATGGGAATGCCAAAAGATTATGTTCCACACTTTTTGGAAAAATATAAAAAAGATCCACAAATTCAGGATTTGGGTGCAATTGTACAGCCCAATATGGAAAGGATATATGCATTAAAACCAGACCTGATTTTGATGACGCCATTACACGTTAATCAATATCAGGAACTGTCAAAAATTGCCCCGACCATTCATTACGATATTAATTTCAACAATAGCGAGAGTAATCATATTGGTTTGGTTAAAGACCATATGATGACCTTAGGAAAAATATTTAATAAAGAAGACTTAGCTCGCCAGAAAGTTTCTGAACTTGATGAACAAGTGAAGCAAGTACAAGCCGTAACGGCCAATCGCCCGGAAAGAGCATTAGTCGTTCTTCATAACAATGGGGCATTTAGTAATTTTGGTATTCAGTCACGCTATGGCTTTATTTTTAATGCCTTTGGGGTAAAGCCTGCAAGTGGTGTGGTGGATACAAGTCTACATGGGCAACCTATTTCGAGTGAATTCATCAAAAAAGCTGACCCCGATATTCTTTATATCGTGGACCGAACTGCTGTGATGGAACATCGCTCAAACATTAATGCTGCCAGTGTTGAAAATCCATTATTACGTCAAACCAAAGCATGGAAAAACGGTCGTGTCATTTTTGTCGATGCCGATGCGTGGTACACCACGGCTGCAAGCCCAACCTCACTCAAAATAGTGATGGAAAATGTGAAAAAAGGCTATCAATAAATTTTTGGGCACATCACTTAGTTAAATTTTACAGCATAAATTTTCACTATTTTGCTATGAATTTTAAGCAGGTAGTTAATAAAAAATGAATCACAACATTAAAGGTCTTTCAATGAACAACGTTAGCTATAACCGTAATTTTAAAACTGGGAATGATCAAAGAATTAATCACCGTTCTTTTGTATTAAATGGTGTTGCATCTGCACAAATGGCCCTTCGATTAGGCTATGCATTAGGCACCGTATTTGTTCTATGTGCATCAAATACCTATGCTGCTGTTATTGATAATTCAGCAAAAACTCTAGAACAACAAACTGCTCAAACAAATGTAGCAGCTTTACCAGCAATTACCGTAAAAGCTGAACAAGATGATACTTATGCGGGAGGACAGGTTTCGTCGAAAAGCTCAGTTGGCTTTTTAGGTAATAAAACCGCTATGGAAACCCCGTTTAATACCATTGCGTATACAGAAAAATATATTGCAGATCAGCAAGCGAAAGATATCACCGATGTGATTGCAAAAACGGATCCATCTATTTTTTCAACTGGCGCTTACGGCGTAATTGCAGAAAGTTATGCTATTCGTGGGTTTAGATCAAGTTCTGTGGCTGCTGGTCGCGATACTTCTATGGGCGGATTATATGGTATTGCTCCTTTATACCGTGCCTCACCGGAAATGTTTGAACGTATTGACGTGTTAAAAGGCCCTTCAGCAATGTTAAACGGAATGCCTCCAGGTTCAACTTTAGGGGGAACAGTTAACTTGGTTCCGAAACGTGCAGGAGATGATCCCTTAACTCGTTTTACAACGACGTATATGTCGGATTCACAATTCGGAGGCCATCTGGATATTGGACGCCGTTTTGGTGAAAACAAAGAGTTTGGTGTGCGGTTCAATAGCGTATATCGAGATGGTGAAGGACCGATTAAAGAGCAAGAAAAAACCACTCATCTATTTTCACTTGGTTTAGATTGGAGAGGTGACAATGCACGACTTTCAGCCGATTTATATACTAGCCGTGACCATGCTGACGGTATAAATCGTGGTTTAACCATTTTACCGGGTGTCAATTTACCCAAAGCGCCAAATCCCGATACTTTATTGAACCCAACGTGGACGGTCTATAACACGCGTGATACGGGAGGTATGATCCGAGGCGAGTATGACTTAAATGATAAGTGGATGGCGTATGCAACGGCAGGTATGAGTAAAACAGAATATAACACTTTAGGTGCTGCTAAAACTGAAATACAAAACGAAGCGGGAGATATAAAGTTTAATATTGCACATTTAGGTTTCAAATATGAACGTAAATCTGCTGAAGTGGGTTTACGTGGTAAATTTGATACAGGTGCTGTCAAACATGCACTGGCATTAAATGCAACACATTACCGCGAAACGGATGACGAAGCTGGTATTAGACAAGGATTTCCTGAGGGAGATCGTGTAACTAATATTTATAATCCGAATTGGGGCAGTAAACCGAATCGCGTTCCTATTGCACCTATTTTTAGTAATAAAGAAAATTTAACAAGTGTTGGCTTAGCCGATACGATGTCGGTTCTTCAAGATCAAGTCCAATTAACCTTAGGACTGCGTTATCAAAATATTGTCACCGAAAGTTTAAATGGGCAGGGCGTCCGAAATATTAACGGTCGTTATGATAAGAACGCTATTACACCTGCAGCTGCAATTTTGGTAAAAGCAAATGATCATGTTTCATTATATGCAAACTATATTGAAGGATTAAGCTCAGGGGGAACCGTACCTACCGGACAAAACTACGAAAATGAGGGGCAAATATTTTCTCCTTTTAAAACTAAGCAGATGGAAACCGGAATTAAAATTGACAGCGGTAACTTCACCAATACGTTTAGTGTATTTCAGATCAAATCTAGAAATTCGTATGTAATTAAAAGTACCGATGAAAAAATCAAATCTATTTATGGCGCTGATGGAGAACAACGTAATCGCGGAGTTGAATGGGGCTTTTATGGTTCACCTGTTGACAATATTCGTGTAATGGGAGGATTAACTTATATTGATCCTAAAATTACAAAAACCAGAATTGCAAGCGAGTTAGGAAATGTTGTTGCCGGTGTTCCAAAAGTGCAAGCTAAACTTGGTATTGAAGGTGATGTGTCGTATATCCCTGGCTTAACTTTGACTGCCAATGCGACAGCTGCGTCTAAACAATATATTTATAATGATAACTCAACTTCAGTACCTGGACGTGAAGTGTACGGAATTGGCGCACGTTATAATACAAAAATAGCTCAATTTCCTGTCACTATTCGCGGGAATATTGATAACCTCACCAATAAGTCATATTGGTCAATGCCTCAATTTACAAATTTAATGCTTGGTGCACCACGTACTTATTTATTATCTGCCACAATTGATTTTTAATTTGATCTAAAAAGAACATATAAAAAAACTGCCAAATTTGATTTGGCAGTTTTTTATTAAGCGTTTTTTTATTTTGGTAAACCATAGTGCTGGAAAGAAGACTGTTTAGGAATTCGATATGCATTACGCCCCAGTAGCTGATTAATAATGACTGAGTTTCGGGTTGCTCCGATTCCTAAGTCAGGAGAACCAACGCCTTGCTGAAAAATCTCGGCATTTTGAATGAAAATTCGACCTTGTCCCTGATCACAACGTAAAGCCGTAAAGTCTTCTTGAACAATACAATCATTTTTATCATCAACAGCTAAAATAGAACCCTTCATATTTTGGAACCATTCAGGCCAATCATGAACATAGCCTGTAGCTGCGACAAGGGCATCAGTTTCTAATTCGCAACGTTGATCGAGTTGGGTATGCAAACAAGTTAAACGCAGAGAACCCGATTCAAGTTCTTCAACCGATTCAACCTCACAGCTTGTGTATAGGCTTAAACCGGATTTTTCACCAGCCACTGAACGCTCATAAAGCACATCATATATATCGCCAATGGTTGAGAAGCTAATCCCTTTATAGATCAGGCCCTGACTAGCAGCAATATCGCGGCGTTTATCTCTAGGCAGGCTTTGGAAATATTGCATATATGCAGGGGTAAAGCACTCTTGTCCAAGTTTAGAATATTCCATTGGGTGAAAGCCGGCAGAACGTGTGATCCAACGAATAGATGCGCCTGCTTTTACTCGTTCTGGTGTAAGTGAATTAAATAAAGCAAGCACACATTCTGCTGCACTCTGGCCTGAGCCAATAACCGTGACCTGTTTACATTGTTTAAGTTGTTCCTGAATTTTTGCAAACTCCGCTGAATGTTTTACCAAAGGGTGTTTGCATGTTTCCAGCCATTTAGGAATTCGAGGTTTAGTTCCAATACCAATCGCCAGATTTTGGCTTATATATTTTTGTTTTTCGCCCGAGGCTGATTCACTTTCTATAATAAATTTATCCAGCTTGGCATCATATTCCACATGGCTTACGTTTTCTCCAAATCGACAATCGGGTAATTGTTTTGAAGCCCAACGGCAATAATGGTCATATTCACGGCGTGGAATTAAAAAACTGTCGTAATAATAAAACTGATGCAAGCGATCATGTTGATGTAAATAATTAATATAGCCTAAGGGATGGCAAGGATTGGCCATAGTAACCAAGTCGGCAAAGAAAGGAACTTGTAATGTCGTACCTTGCAATAGCAACCCTTCATGCCATCGAAATTCTGGTTTACGTTCTAAAAATACGCTTTTGATTTCGGGATGATGAGACAAAAGAGCAGCTAAACCTAAGTTGAATGGCCCAATACCAATTCCGGTAATATCTATTTTTTTCATGTTTATACTTTATCTGTTTCCAAAATGATGAAAGTTCAAAATACGAATTAATGTGCTGTTAGTAGTTTCTCTACATCAGCAATATTGCGACATTGAATAAGTTGAACAGGTGAGAGCTGAATCGCGTATGTTTCATTAATACGTTTTGAAACGACCTTTAAATGATGTGGACGTAGCCCGAGATGAGTAAAATGAGTTGAGTTGTCCACTTCCATATTTGGCGGGTGGCCTATCACTTCTAAGTAAATGTCGAGTAGTTGATTTTGCTGTTTAGCATTATTTTCAATTGGTATAGATGAATGATCGGACTCATTATTTTTAAAATATGGTCGTTTATTTTGAAGCTCACTGAAAAAATTGCTGAGATCAAAACTGAATATTTCTGAACCAATAATTTGCTTGATTGCTAATTGCAGTGCATCCAAGAAATCTTCAATCATTTGGGATGAAAATGCTTCTTGGGCATAATCAATATCGAAAATCAAAGCGCCGTCATTTCTTGTGCTAAAGCGAATATCAATTGCAACTTGGGGTGTTTGAGTAAGGCCATCTTGTTGCTGAATAGGATGAGATTCAGATAATACAGGCCATGACAAACCATTTGTAATTACAATCGGCAATACTGGAGCAGTGCCAACTTTTTCAAATAATAGTCGAGCGAGATCAACGCCTGAAAATGAAAGATGCTGTAAACCCTCTAAAACTTCAGTTTGCAAGCGGTTTGCTTGTTCAGCAAATTGATCTAAAGCTTTCCACTCAACTGCAATAAACGTAGAGCTATTTGAAAATGGTCCGGCATAGAGGGGAAGTGTAGGAACAGCAACGCATAGAGATTTATCCGTGCTCCAATGAGATAGCACTTCCAAAATAAGCGCCATGATGATTGAGTTTTTAAACAGTGAATGTTTTGCGCCAATTTTAGACAACTGTTTAAATTGATCTTTTTCTATAACCAAACTATTACGTTGGTAACGTGAAGTCGGTAAATGCTGTAAGGGTGTTTTCCACGGAAGCGCAGGAATAGCCGATAATTTAGAAAATTTTCTTTCCCAGTAAGCCATATCTGCTTGATGAACAGATAAGCTATTTTCAACTTCATTTTTTTCTATTTGTGTTTGGATATCATGTTGTTGTCCATCAAATAGCTCTAACATAAGTGAAGCTATAGATCGGCCATCTAAAATTAATGCATCAAAGCGGACAAAAATCGTTAATAGATTATTTTTTAATAAAAATACGGTGATATTCCAAGGCGACTGATTTAAATCAAATAGCTCATGCGTATAACTATTTTTATAGGATTCGATGTGGTGAGAAGCACGTTCAGGTTCCCATGTAGTTAGGTCTATTTCTTTTAAATTGACACTCACTTGATCGCTTACATATTGTATTAACCTATTTTTATCAATATAGGTTCGTAAGCTGTCATGCCGCCGTACCATTTCTGCCAATCGTTGTCTTAATAAAACAATATCCATTTTGCCGTGATACTGCCTAAACTCTTGCATGGCAACACCACCTAAAGGAAGGGCTTGAGTTCGACCTAATAGATAAGCTTGCTGTAATGCATTTAATGGTTTTTGAGACGTACGATCTGACGAGGTATTTTGTGCTGAGTTTATAATTTGTGTATTAAGTTGCTCAGGATGTGCGGCAAGATTTTTAAGTAAATGAATGAAAGATTCAAATAAATTCGTGATCCATTCTTTGGGTAGAGCATCTAAACGGATGTCCCAATTAACTAAAATACCGTCATCTACTTGAGCAACTTGTGCATCAAGTGCAACTTGCGGCCCTTGTGAAATGACCCAATTCATTGACCCAAAAACACGGCGGACACGTTCGGAAAGCAAATTATCGTTTTCTAAGTCGAGTGCCGCTGTAAATACCACGGGAGCAATCTGTGCACTACCATGATAACGGGACAGGTCACGTAGAACATTCACACCCGAATAATGTGAATGCTCTAATAACTCAAGCATTTGATTTGCTATTTGTTTGCAGAATGCGGATAAGGTAGTTGCCTCTTTCATATCGACATCAAGGATGACTAAATTAGCAAAATCACCAATAGTGCCTTCGACATTTTTTAAAACCGGCTCACGCCAAAAAGTAGGAATATTTAATCGGAAGCTGTGATCTTTGGTTGCATGACCAAGCGTATAGGCAAATAGACCTAATATCAGATTGGTCACAGTAATATGTTGTTTTCTAGCAAGTTGTTGTAATGCTTTTCGTTCTTCCGGCGATAACCACGTACTTAAACGATCACTTTTTGCTGTTTTGAATTCTTGATGAATGAAAGGTAGAGACGGAGCAGGGCTAATATGAGGCAGACGTTGTTTCCACCATAAGCGGTCTCGTTGGTTTAATTTTTTTAGGTCAGGGTCTGTCCGTATTTTTTGATACCAGTCAAAAAAATTAGGCGGACGGGAGAATGATATTTCTGGGTCTTCATAAAATAAAGAAAGATCTTCCATCAAGTTCAAAAAACTGGACGGATCTATAGCAATCATGTCCGTATCTACATGAAAACGAAAAATATTATTTTTAAGAACACTTATAGAAAATCTTGCAGTCTGGCCCTGACTTAAATCAAGTTTTTGATGGGTCCATTGTTCCCGTTTTTGCATGAGCATTTGCTCAATTTGATGATCGTTAAGCTTTGAAAAATCATCGACTTCTAATATCTGTTGAGTCTTCTCAGACATAATGTTTGCGATGCCATCGGCACTCAAACTTAATCTCAAAATAGGGTGTTCTTTATAAAGTCGTTGAAGTGCTAAATGTAATTTTTGTAGATCAATAAATTGACCGTCAAATTCTGCATAGAGGTGGGCAGCAACCCCACCTAAAGTTGCGTTGCCAGAGCGACCAAACCAGCAGGCCGCTTGCATCGAAGTTAATTCACACATTGAACGATAACTCGGTTGACAAATTAATCTTGTTTCAGCATCATACAAACAAATGAAAATGATTACCAGTTGCATTTGTTAATCATTTCCAATTTGCTGTGAATATATAGCTTGTCCGTCTTAAGAATTTTCTTTTGTCGGTATTCAAATTAAATATTTATGCCGATATGTAAGAAAATTTACGAAGAATCAATAGCTTGATAACCATTAAATTAAATTGAATATTTAGAATGTCATGAAAAAACAGTTGATTGAGTTTGTTCGCTGGTCTCCCGAGAGAGCGCAACACTATCGAAATAAAGGTTATTGGATTGACCAACCTTTGACGCGCATTTTAACGGTAGGGGTTCAATCGCATCCGCATTCACCGGCAATTATTTGTGGTGAGCGTCAGTTGAGTTATATCGAGCTGGACCAGCTATCAACAAATTTAGCTTCTCGACTAGCTGAAAAAGGCTTGGGCAAGGGTGATACTGCTTTAGTACAGCTTCCCAATGTTGCAGAGTTTTATATTGTCTTTTTTGCCTTGCTTAAGGCAGGCGTGGTTGTGCTCAATGCGCTATATAGTCATCGCCAATATGAACTAAATGCCTTTATTAAACAGATTCAACCTAAGCTTTTAATTGGTTCGCGTCAGCATGAAGTATTTAGCAATAATCAATTTATTGACTCACTTCATGAAGTAAATTTAGGTCCTGAAATTATTTTGATGCTCAATCATCAAGCTACCGATTTCGGACTATTAGACTGGATTGAAACACCAGCAGAGATCTTTGTCGATTTTTCATCTACACCTGCTGATGAAGTTGCTTTCTTTCAGTTGTCAGGTGGAAGTACGGGAACACCAAAACTTATTCCAAGAACGCATAATGACTATGACTATAGTGTGCGAGCCAGTGCCGAGATTTGCGGTTTAAACTCGAATACTCGGTTATTGTGTGCTCTGCCAGCTCCGCATAACTTTATGTTGAGTTCACCCGGTGCATTAGGCGTTTTACATGCAGGTGGATGTGTTGTGATGGCACCAAATCCTGAACCGCTCAATTGTTTTTCTATTATTCAAAGACATCAAGTCAATATGGCATCTTTAGTGCCGAGTGCTGTCATTATGTGGCTAGAAAAAGCCGCGCAATATAAAGATCAAATTCAGTCTTTAAAGTTGCTTCAAGTAGGTGGAGCAAGTTTCCCTGAATCTTTAGCCCGTCAAGTTCCTGAAGTCCTCAATTGTAAATTACAACAAGTATTTGGAATGGCCGAAGGCTTGGTCAATTACACCAGACTCGATGACTCCGATGAGCAAATATTTACGACACAAGGGCGTCCTATCAGTTCTGATGATGAAATCAAAATTGTGGATGAACAGTATAAAGAGGTTCCGGAAGGTGAAATAGGGATGCTTGCGACTCGGGGACCTTATACCTTTTGCGGTTATTACCAAAGCCCTGAACATAATTCACAGGTCTTTGATAAGGACAACTATTACTATTCAGGCGATCTCGTGCAGCGTACCCCTGATGGTAATTTACGTGTAGTAGGAAGAATTAAAGACCAGATTAACCGTGGTGGTGAAAAGATTGCTTCGGAAGAAATAGAAAAACTTATTCTTCTACATCCGGAAGTTATGCACGCAGCTTTGGTCGCAATTGTTGATGAACAATTTGGTGAAAAGAGTTGTGCCTTTATTGTTTCTCGAAATCCTGAACTTAAAGCTGTTGTGCTCAGACGCCATCTCATGGAGTTAGGCATTGCACAATACAAACTTCCAGACCAGATCAAATTAATCGAAAGTTTGCCACTGACCGCAGTCGGTAAGGTGGACAAAAAACAACTTCGCAGCATTTTAAATACATCTACAACATCTTAATAAATATTGAGCAGCATATGGCTATTTCAAAAATTTCTACTTATCTCATGCCCAAACGAGAGAGTTATCCAAATAATAAAACAGACTGGCAATTAGATCCTTCTCGAGCAGTTTTATTAATTCATGATATGCAGCGTTACTTTTTAAATTTTTACGATGCTGAAAGTGAATTAATTAAAACGGTTGTTAATCATTTAGTTCAACTAAGAAGTTGGGCACATCAGAACAATGTTCCTGTTGTCTATACAGCACAGCCTTATGAACAGCCAGCGGCAGATCGTGCATTACTGAATGCGATGTGGGGACCGGGTTTGCCAGCCTCAACAATTGATCAGCAAAAAATTATTGATCAACTTTCTCCTGCTGAACATGACATTGTCTTAACGAAATGGCGTTATAGCGCGTTTAAACGTTCGGATTTGCTTGAAAGAATGCAAAACTGGAATCGTGATCAGCTCATTATTGGCGGTGTCTATGCCCATATCGGTTGTATGGTTACGGCAATTGAAGCCTTTATGAGTGACATACAACCCTTTTTGGTTGGGGATGCAGTTGCCGATTTTTCAGAAGAAGAACATCGCTTAGCTTTGAAATATGTATCTTCACGTTGCGGTCAAGTTGTGGATACCGAATCTGTAGTGGGGCAGGTGGCAACAGGCATTACACGACCTTGGCTAGAGCAAAAGGTCCAGCAGCTTATTGAAGAAGATGAATTAGATCCAGAAGAAAACCTGATTCTTTATGGATTGGACTCATTACGAATTATGCAGTTTTCTTCGGAACTCAAAGCGCAGGGAATCAATATTAGTTTTGAAGAATTAGGACGCACACCCACCTTATCAAATTGGTGGTCATTGGTTGATGCACGGCAAAGGATTGCAGGGTAGAGGGTTGCCTCATAAGGCATACGACAAATCCTGGTCGCTAAATTTTACATAAAATTTATATCTTTGATAGCGACTCCTTAGACGACTTGTAATCGTCATATTAACGGAGCAAAAAATGATTTTATCGCCTGCTGATCAAGAGAGAATAGAGACATTCTGGAATTACTGTTTAAAACATCAATACTTCAATATTGGATATCCTGAATCTGCAGATTTTGATTATTCCGCTTTATTCCGTTTTTTCAAATTCTCTATTAATAATTGTGGTGATTGGAAAGACTATAGTAATTACGCATTGAATTCTTTTGATTTTGAAAAAGATGTGATGGCGTATTTTGCTGAAATTTTTCAAATTCCCTTTGAAGAAAGCTGGGGATACGTAACCAATGGTGGCACAGAAGGTAATATGTTTGGCTGCTATCTGGCGCGTGAGCTATTTCCTGATTCCACATTATATTACTCAAAAGATACGCATTATTCGGTGGGAAAAATCGCCAAATTATTGCAGATGAAATCTTGTGTGATCGAATCATTGGATAATGGTGAAATCGACTATGATGATTTAATCGATAAAATAAAAACCAATAAAGAAAGTCACCCCATTATTTTTGCAAATATTGGTACGACCATGACCGGTGCAATTGATGATATTGAAATGATTCAAGAGCGCTTAGCGCAAATCGGAATCATGCGCCGAGATTATTATATTCATGCCGACGCTGCCTTAAGTGGCATGATTTTACCTTTTGTTGATCATCCTCAAGCGTTTTCCTTTGCTCATGGTATCGACTCAATCTGTGTGTCTGGTCATAAAATGATTGGCTCACCGATTCCGTGTGGCATTGTTGTGGCCAAACGCCAAAATGTAGAGCGTATATCAGTAGATGTTGACTATATCTCTACACGTGATCAAACCATTAGCGGTTCTCGTAATGGTCATACCGTCTTGCTGATGTGGGCGGCAATACGTAGCCAAACTAATTTACAAAGACGACAGAGAATTCAGCATTGCCTAAAAATGGCCCAGTACGCGGTTGATCGCTTTCAGGCAGTGGGCATTCCTGCTTGGCGAAATCCGAATTCAATTACTGTGGTATTTCCGTGTCCTTCTGAGCACATCTGGAAAAAGCATTATCTGGCAACCTCTGGAAATATGGCTCATTTAATTACTACGGCACATCACCGAGATACACGTCAGATTGATAACTTAATTGACGACGTTATTTTTGATTTACAAGGTGCCTCTAAACGTACAGTTGGCTTTTAGTCATATCAACCAAGATGATTTAGACAAATCCATATTAATTTTTACAGTCTAGAAAATGATCTAAAAATATTTTGATAGGGTGGTTAGGAAGTTTTTGATGCAATTAAAGTTTTTAAAAAAATACTTTTTATATGATTTTCTTATTCATGCTTTTTTAAAGCCGGAAATGGCAATTCTTGCTGGTCAATTGAAGCGAGATTTTATTTTAAGTACCGCTTTTTCTATGAATATAAAGAGAGATAAGCATGTCTGATTTAAAGTTATCTCATCTGATGACAGACTCTTCCTTGGCACCTGCACTCAAGCCAGCATTTCCTAAATTATTTGCAGGAACACTTGCTGCCGTATTTTCTGGTTTAGCCATTTTAATTGCTCTGTGGGGCATGATTCAGTTGATTGGTTATTTATCTTCTTATTGGGTGATCTTTTCAGCGGTTTTTTGGATAGTCGGGGCGGCATTGGCAGCACTAGCTTCATGGTTAGTGCATGATGCAGAGGCTGGATTTTCGGCACGATTACGTCGTCAAATTGCTCATCATTTAATTCGGTTACCTAACACAACCCTATCAAAACAGGGTGACCAAAACTTAAAACGACTGGTTTCAGACGATATCGCAACCTTACACCATATGGTGGCGCATTTACCGTCGGAAATTGCGATTTTTGCTGTAATCCCTTTAGTTTCTATTGTTTTATTAATTGCTTTGGTTGGCCCGATGGCCCTTTGGGTATTATTACCTGGTGCAATAGCTTCACTTTATTATTTAATTATTGTTCCCCATGTATCAAAACGGGATGGCGCTGCACGTATGCAGGTCATGTTAGATATTATTGGTTCTGCTGATGATTATGCGCGCGGCATTCGTGATAATCGAATATATGGGCAACAATCTGGCGCTTTAACAGCCTATACTCAATCAGCACAAAATTTCACTCAAAATATGGTGTCTTGGGTGAGTAAAGTCGCAACACTCGCTGCTGTTGCCACTGCATTACTACAAGCTGTTGCAACCTTTGCCATAGCCTATCTCGTGGCTTATCAATACGACAGCATGACCTTGGCTGCAACACTTTTCTTTAGTTTGGCCATCGTGACACCTTCGCTACGTTTAGGACATGGTCTTGATTATGTCGCTGCTGGGCGAGCTGCAGCTACTCGTTTATCTGCTTTCTTAAAAGAGCCAGTACTCTCATCGGGCAATCTACAACAGATTGAGGGAGATGTAACACTCGAAATAGTGAATGCAAGCTTTGCAATTGAAAATCAAAAAGTATTTGATCGATTAAGTTATTCATTTCCAAAAAATACAATGACTGCAATTACAGGGCCGAGTGGAGTTGGAAAAACAACCTTACTGCGAGCACTTGCTGGGTTTGCCGTATTGCAAGAAGGTGTTGTTCAATTAGCAAAAAAAGATATTTTGCAATTACATGAAAAACTAAGACATGAAAAGGTTTTGTTTATTCCACAAGGTGGAGATGTATTACCGACCACAGTAAGAGAAAACTTGTCCTTATCTGCCGTTAATGCAAATGATGAACAACTTGAACAGGCATTACTCAAGGCCCAACTAAAAGTAGATTTAAATGCAGATGCAACTTTACTTTCAGGCGGTGAAAAACAGCGCATAGGAATAGCGCGTGCGTTTTTATCCTCAGCTCCTATTATTTTATTAGATGAGCCAACGAGTGCACTCGACCAGACCAATGCGACAAAAATAATATTGGAATTAAGCCACTTAGCTAAGAACCAGAATAAAACCATCGTCATGGTCACTCATGATCTCGCCTTAGCTGCTCATGCCGACAACAGGTTAGTGCTTAAAGGCCCAACTGACTCAGGGAAATCTTTATGAATACTCCTGCTAAATTAAATAAAGATCAGATTTTTTCGATGCTTCCTCGTGCGGCCAAACAAAAATTAATTATTGTTGGTATTGGATGGATCATTGTTGCAGCAATTGAAGCAATCGCATATACCGTATTGGCATTTGCAATTGTCAATCAATGGTCACCAAGCTGGGTTCTCATCAGTGCAATTGCAGCAATATTAGTGACAGTTATAGTCACTCGTGCTGGCTTCCTTACTGGTGTGCGTTTAGCAGGAGACCTATTTGCTGAGTTAGGCAAATCTTTAGCTCGTGCTAAGCTCTCTTGGTTTACCAATGAACAGCGTGCTCAGATTAAGACAATTGCTGGACAGGGAATTCCTGGGTTTATGAGTATTCCTGCTCATCAATTGCAAACCTTTTTACATGCGCCTTTTATGCCTTTATTTCTCACAATAGGAATAAGCATGCTTGCCGGAGCAGGCGTAGCATTTGTCGCTTTAGGCTTACTTTTACTCTCTTTATTTGCTCAATTCCTAGCACAACGTGCACTCATGCATATTGATAAAAAACGTAATACTGCCGATTTAGCTGCTTCACAAGCAACGTTGGAATTGGTTGATCATGTTGAGTTATTACGCACAGCCGCGGGACCAGAACGTGCGGTTCAAAGGCTGGAACATCGTTGGGAAGAGCAAGAAGAGACATTAGTACGGATCAACCGTGCTGCTGCATTTGCAAGTTTTGTTGCAACCTTGGCAAGTGTTTTACCCATTGCAGGGCTGGCAACATATCTGGTGATCGCTGGAGTCAATCATGCTGCTTTGGTATTGGCATTACTCGTCTTAATTGGACGTGCAGCAGCGCCGTTAGGTGAACTTGCTACCGCAGGGTTGCATATCAATGATTTATTTGCTGCACTACGCAGCTTTAATCAGATCACCCATCCACCTGAGTTGCCTGAGCCATTACACCCTCAAATTCCTACTGGTCATCATATTTCGGTACAAGACGTTAGCTATGCGCCAGCAATTGAAAATATGTCTCTCGACATCGCATCGGGGAGCAGAGTATGGGTTACCGGACCAAGCGGTAGCGGTAAGAGTACTTTACTTGAATTGCTTACACGGTTTGATGATCCACAAAGAGGAAAAATTATCCTGGGTGGCATAGCTCTTGATCAAATGAAATATGAAGATTTGGTCTCGAATATCGCTTATGTCACACAAGAACCTATTTTGTTCACAGGTACACTGGCTGAAAATATCCGTTTAGGAAAATCTGATGCAACTGATGATGAAATAGAAAAGGTTGCAAGAGATGCCGAATTAGGGGCAATGATTGACCGTAGTTCAGAAGGAATTAATCAATCGGTGGGTAAACAAGGTACCGCATTGTCTGGTGGTGAACGTCAGCGGGTCGCAATTGCCCGAGCATTACTCAAAAATGCGCCGATTTTAATACTTGATGAAGCAACCTCTGCCTTGGATGAAGAGACTGAGCAGGAAATTGTTACAACGATACGTGCTCTTTCTTCTACGGTTATTTTTGTCACACATCGTGATTCAGCTATTTGGCAACCGACTCAAACTATCAATTTAGCTTCAACTTCTGTTTAAAAAAATAGCGCAGAAATCTGATTTAAGCATTTTTTATAAAAGAAAAATGCTTAATATTTGGAGAATTCTTAAATGAATAAACCTCAATATAATATGTTCTGTTTACCGTCTGCGGGGAGTAGCGCAAGTATTTATCATCCATGGAAAAAGCAGATCTCTGACAATATTCGTATTATTCCTATTGAATATTCGGGTCATGGTATAAAAATAAATGAACCATTGATTGATGAACCTGATCTATTGGCTATGCAAATTGCCAATGAAATACAAGCTTACTCAGACACACCGTTCATTTTATTTGGACATAGTGTAGGAGGTGGCTTGATTTGGAAAGTACTCAATTATTTGAATGAAAAAACCATAATTGATCAGTTGAGATTAATTGTTATAAGTAGCCGACCTGAGCATCACTATATTCAACATATGCGGTACAAGCATGAGCTAACCGATGAAAAAATTATTGATGAATTAAAGCGATACAATAATTTTCCTGACGAAATTTTAAATAATCAGGATGCACTCACATTCTTTCTCAAAATCATTCGTAATGATTTCTATCTTAGTGATCAATTACTTGGCGAGAAGATTCATAAGACTGAGGTTCCGATCGTTGCATTTTATGGCAAACAGGACCCTGATATTCCTAACAAAAGAATGATGGACGCATGGCAACAACACACAGAAAATTGGTTAGGAAGTATTGAGTTTGAAGGGGACCATTTCTACTTTCTCAATCCCGAGACTCGAGTAAAGATGCTTGAAAATATTGCTGCAATCGTTGAAACATTGACTATGAATATTGAATAAAGTCCATGCTATGAATACGAAGAAGCAGTTAAGTAGAGGGGCTAATTCATGTCTGGATGAAATAAATATTCAATATGAAAAGCTAACAGCTTTCGGGCTAGATATACATAAAGTCCAGCTCAGCCAAATCAAAGAAATACCTCAGCTTGATCATATCTATCAGGAGCTGAATATATTTCTTCCACCGAATATAAAAAGCTCACGCTTTATTCGTCAATTAGAGTTCTTGACGGGACGCTTAGCAGCAAAATATGCATTACAAAGCCTTAACTTACAAGATTCTATTGTCTATCAAGGTAGACATGGGGAACCCCTATGGCCCGAAGGAATGATGGGTGGGATTAGTCATGTTGGATCAAAAAAATCATGTCATGCCATCGCATATGTTAGAAATAACACGCTTAAAGAAAAAATATTTGGAATCGATATAGAGTCTCAAAAACATCATATTTTTTTTCAAAAGAAAGATGAATTTTATGATGTTTTTCTCAATAAAAACGAGCAAGAAGAAATTGAAAAGCTACTAAAAGATCAAGCATATTTATATTTGATAATATTCTCCGCTAAAGAAAGTATCATTAAGGCATTTTATTTAAAATATAAGCAAATTATTGATTTTAAAAATATAAAACTTAAAGCACTAGATGGCGCGTTTCTTTATTTTTACCTTAGACAAGAAAGTTTAAGCGGGATAACTCTAGAGGTTAAAGTTTATTTTTTTCATACAAATAACGAGATAATTACAATTTCTTGCATTGAAAACTAAATTTGTTATTGATAATAATAATCATTTGCATTAATGTGTGTTTCAGTATTTTTATATCCTTATATTTAAAAAGAAGTACTACAGAATTTGCTTGAAAAAAATCAATGTGAGAGGTGATATACAGATGATGCAGACTCAAATATCAGTAGAGCAAAATTTAGATCATATCGGTCAAAAGAAATTTTCATGTTTTTCTACGAAGAATTATTATCTTGAGGTGAGCGAATTTATTAAAACGTTAAATACACCTGCAGCAAATACCACACTATTGAATGAAGAGATTGCAAAATGCTTTGAAGAAATTAAAAAGCAAGGCCATCAAAATCCAGTTTTAATTGGTGCTATACCTTTTGATATTACAAAGAAAAGTAGCTTAAATTTTTATACTGATCATAAAAAAATAACACAAGCATCTTCTACGATTAACTCATTAAAAAATCGTAATAACATTGAGATAATTAATAAATCATTACTCATTCAACGACAAAAATTTGAAGGTACAGTACAGCTAGCTTTAGATGCTTTTGAGAAAAAGAAGGTAGAAAAAGTTGTTCTCTCTCAGGCTGTTGAATATGAGTTTAACCGTCATCAAGAGCCAGAAAATTTATTGGCTGCTTTATTAAAGCAAAATCCAAATGCTTATAATTTTGTGATTCCAGTCGAACATAATAATTATATTCTAGGCGCAAGTCCTGAACTGCTTTTGTCAAAACAAGGGCGTATTGTAACCAGTAATCCTTTGGCCGGTTCTCGTCCTAAATCTCAAATTTCTGAAAAAAACTTCGTCAGTCAACAAGAATTAAATCATTCCGAGAAAGACCAACATGAACATCGAATTGTGGTTGAAAATATTATTAGAAATTTAGCCACTTATTGTGTAGAGCTTAAGGTTTCTGAATTTCCAGATATTTTAGAAACATCAACGATGTTGCATTTATCATCAGAATTCCAAGGTGTGCTTAAGCAACAAGCTCCGAATGCTTTAAACCTTGCATTAGAATTACATCCAACACCAGCAGTTTGTGGCTCACCAACCAATGTTGCTAAGCAGTTTATTTTAGATCATGAAGGTTATGACCGACATTATTACACGGGGTTAGTCGGCTGGATGGATGCGGAGGGTAATGGTGAGTGGGTAGTGACGATTCGATGTGGTCTACTCAGTGACAATAAAATGCGCTTATATGCTGGTGCGGGGATTGTTGAAGGGTCAGATGCTGAAGCTGAATGGCTGGAAACAGAAGCTAAAATGCAAACCATGTTAAATATTCTAAATACAAAAATTGCTGTGTAATTAGAAACCCTAGGCTGGTTTTATTTTTATAGCCAAAACAATAATTAATATTCCACGGGGCTATGCTAAAAAATTTAATAAAAAAGCCTGCATAAAGCAGGCTTTTTTAATTAAGAGGATTATTCTAAGAATTTAACAGTTACGCCTGAACGTACTTTATTACCTAAATCGTTAGCATCCCAGTTCGTTAAACGGATACAACCGTGTGATGCAGTTTTAGAAATTAAAGACGGGTTTGGTGTACCGTGAATACCAAATGATTTTTTGCTTAAACCAATCCAGATATTACCTACAGGAGCATTTGGACCTGGTGGTAATGAAAGCGGTTTTAAGTTATTGCCTTGTACAAAGTTAGAAGGAGAGTAGCTGTACCAAGGGTTACGTGCTACACCTACTACCTTGTAAGTACCGGTCGGAGATGGCGTATCAGTACTGCCAATTGTTGCAGGAAATGACGCAATCATTTGATTACGGCTGTTAAACAGATACAACTGTTTCGCACCTTTATGCGCAATAATCAAGTGAATATCTTCTGGTAAGTCATTGCGTACATTTGGAACAATGATTTTTTCACCAACTTTTTTGAATGTCGCAGTCGGGTTAATTTTCTTTAAGAAGGCTTCATCAATATGAAACTTCTCGCCCAACATTTCACTTACGCGTGTGTAGTACAAACCTTTCATTTTTGCTTGTAAAGCATAGTCAGAAGGAATTGATTGTGCGTAAGGACCTTTTAAATCGGCATCGGTAATGGTGTATTCAATAAATGCTGGTTTGTTTTGTTTAGCAACAAGCGCATCCCAAGTTTCTTTAGTTAACTCGCCAGTAGGAGATAAACCATTCATTTGCTGGAAAGATGCAATTGCTTTTAATGTATTTTTACCGCTCATGCCGTCAATCGCACCCGGTGAAGCATGTGCATTATTAAGCATAACGTGAGCGCGTGCATAAACTGGAAGTTGGCCTTTGCCAATATTTTCATACCACTCAGCGTTGTTTAAGCTATCTAATGTCCATGTAACCGCTGGCGCAGAAGTTGCTGTAGACGCAGTAGCTGTTGTGGTTTTAGCCGTAGCTACTGGTGTTGAAGCGGCAATACCTGAATCAGCATTTTGGTCTTCAGCTTTTTGTAAGTTTTGTAATGTTGTTGACGCTCTATTTAGGTCATTTTGTTCTTGTGCAGTAATCTGAGTCTGAGCTTGAGCTTTTACAGTTGAAGCAGCATCTACAGCAAGCGGATCAATCGGATCTTCTACAGGAGCAGATATTTTATTAGGGTTCAGTGGTTGCTCAGTTGTTGACGCAGCCAAAGCAACATTAGCAATAATACAACTTAAACTCATAGCGAGTAATGAGCGAACAAACATGTAATTCAACCTTAAGAATTTTCATATAAGCAATAGGGAAAATCAGATCCTTTAGGCCATAAACTCACCAATCATTCATTCTTATGAATTTAATATTGGCTTATTTGAGACTCGAAGGGATATAAATAAACCCGATGTAACATGCTGCAAGTATTGCAGAAAACGTTTCTTCTTGCAGTAGACTTTTGTGTAAATATGCATTTTTTAGTAGATTGGCAAGTTTTTTGTGTGAAATTGAAATTATAAAAACACTCACCTTTTGTTATGATGCTGCCACATGAAAAAGATAGAGATCGGCAATGACGACACTTAAAAATGATCGTTTCTTACGTGCTTTATTACGTGAGCCTGTAGATACCACTCCAATATGGATGATGCGCCAAGCAGGACGTTATTTGCCTGAATATCGGGAAACACGCTCAAAAGCTGGTGACTTTCTATCTTTATGCAAAAATACAGAGTTTGCTTGTGAAGTGACTTTACAGCCTTTGCGTCGCTACGATTTAGACGCAGCAATTTTATTTTCAGATATTTTAACTATTCCTGACGCATTAGGGCTTGGACTATATTTTGAAACTGGAGAAGGTCCGAAGTTTCATAAAACGGTACGTACTGAACAAGATGTGGCTAACTTACCTAAGCTTAATGCTAAAGCCGATCTTGATTATGTGATGAATGCAGTAAGTACGATTCGTTCTGCTTTAGGTGGACAAGTTCCACTGATTGGTTTTTCGGGTAGTCCTTGGACACTGGCGACTTATATGGTTGAAGGCGGCTCAAGCAAAGAGTTCCGTTTTACCAAGCAAATGATGTATGCGCAGCCGGAAGTTTTGCATGCGTTGCTCGACCATTTAGCAGATTCAGTCATTGACTACTTAAATGCGCAAATTGATGCAGGCGCTCAGGCAATTCAAATCTTTGATAGTTGGGGTGGGGCTTTAGCACACCGTGAATATGTAGAGTTCTCTCTTAACTATATGAAGAAGATTATCGCGGGCTTACAACGTGAAAAAGATGGACGCCGTATTCCAGTGATTGTGTTCACTAAAGGTGGCGGTCAATGGTTAGAACCAATGATTACCACTGGTGCAGATGCATTAGGGCTGGACTGGACGACGCCATTAAATACGGCTCGAACCACGGTGGCAGGTCGTGTTGCCCTACAAGGGAACCTTGACCCGGCTGTTTTATATGGTTCGGCGGCTTCAATTGAAAAAGCTGTAAAAGCAATGTTAGATGATGCTTATGCAAACGGTGAGAAGACCGGTTACGTTGCTAACTTAGGGCACGGAATTACCCAATGGGTAGATCCGGCGCAGCCAAAAATCTTTGTAGATACAGTACATGAGTATAGTGCTAAATATCTAGGATAGTTTTTTGTGCAATATCTGTTTTTACCTCTTCAATTTATTGGCAAGGCTGTTTCGGCAGCCTTGTTTGGTATTTTGCTTCTCATCGCTTTTGCCCTAACTGCGTCGATGGGAAGCCATGAATATATGGGTTTTTATCGTTATGACTATTTACTCATCTATGCAGTGCTGATTCAGATCTGTCTTTTATATTTAAAACTTGAATCATGGGCAGAAGCCAAAGTTATTGCTTTATTTCACGTCATGGCGATGGCCATGGAAATATTCTTAACACATCCTGCGATTGCGTCATGGCAATATCCGCAGCCTGCGGTATTTAAAATTTTAACTGTGCCTTTATTTGCAGGCTTTATGTACTCTGCCGTAGGTAGTTTTTTTGCACGCTCAATACGCCTGCTGCAAGTTTCATTTGAAAAACTTCCGAGTTTTGGAAGTATGCTTTTGCTCGCATTTTTCTCATATATAAATTTTATGAGTAAATTTTTTGTACCCGATATTCGCTATATTTTATTTGCTATCAGTGTTTTTATTTTTTGGAAAACAAAACTTTATTTTCAATTAAATGAGCATAAATTTAAAATCCCGATGCTACCTGTATTGTTAACACTCGCTTTTCTGATCTGGATTGCTGAAAATATTAGTACTTTTTATAAAATCTGGCTCTATCCAAGTCAGGTAGAGGCTTGGCATATGGTGGGGTGGGGTAAACTTGGATCATGGTATTTATTATTACTTTTGAGTTTAGTGTTAGTACTTAAAATATTAGGTCATCGAGATAATCAAGGTAATTGGAATTTAAGATAAATTTTTCTTTTACACTTTTTATCATATTATTTATTTTTTAATTGCTAAATGATTGGCTTATCGCTATCTTTAATATCGTGTAATAAGAATTACACATAACAATACATAAGAAACAATCAATAATGATTTTTGGAGATATACATCTATGTTAAAAAAATTAGCTTTAGCTGCTTTGTTAGCAGCTGGTTCAAGTGTTGCTATGGCTGATAACGATGTAGGTTGTGGTGTGGGTACGCAAGTATGGGCTGGCCAAAAAGGAGTGGTGCCTAAAATTCTTGCTGCAACAACAAACGGTATTTTTACTAACCAATTATTAGGTATTACTTTCGGTACTTTAGGTTGCCGTCAGGGTGGAACAGTTACAGCACAAGTTGTTACTTTCACAAATGAAAATGCAGAAGCTTTAGCGCGTGACATGGCTGTAGGCCAAGGTGAAAGCCTGAATGTACTTGCTGAGTTAATGCAAATCAAACCACAAGATAAAGACCGTTTCTTCAAAGTTTCAAAAGCAAACTTTGGTGAAATCTATTCAACAAACAACCAAAACACACTTCAAGTATTAGCATCATTACAAAACGTAATGGCTAAAGACGAAGTTTTAAAAGCTTACGTATAAGTTTGAAATTGAAAACCCTGTCATTTGGCAGGGTTTTTCTTATATTTAATGATTAAAATTGATGAGCTTAATGAAATCGGTTGTTTTAATTTTTGCCTCTTTGGCAGTGAATATTGCGTATTCAGCAGAAACAAATCCATCTATTCAAAACTACTGGTCCATTGCAGAACAAAAAAAATTAGACCAAGACATTACATGGCAAAGGCTCATGTATGCCAATAAAAACCAGAAAAGTGAGGTCACTTATGCTGGCTATTTTCTATCAGAAAATGGAAAAAATAATTTAAAAGAAGAACTGAAAGCAGACATCTCGGCATTATTTATACCTACGCAAGATAACCAGTCAATTCGCTGTAAATTTCCGGCACGCAGTCAGTGGCTTATACAGCAATTAGGCATTCAAGAAAATGTATTGCCGCAAGTAAAATGTTCAGAATTTGAAAACTGGATTGGGCAGATTAAGCCTTACAAAGCGACCCTAATTTACGCCACAGATTTTATGGGTAATCCAAGCTCAATGTTTGGGCATACCTTATTGCGTCTAGATCCTAAAGATCAACAGCAGTTAAACCTCGTTTCTTATGCCGTAAACTATGCAGCAACTGTGGCAGGCAATGACAACTGGTCATATGCATGGAAAGGCTTAACAGGGCAGTATCCGGGTGAATACTCACTTATGCCTTACTATCGTAAGGTAAAAGAATATGGTGATTTTGAGAGCCGTGATTTGTGGGAATATGAGTTAAATCTATCTCCAGAAGAAACGCGGTTTTTGGTAAGTCATATTTGGGAAATGCAACATGTAAGCTTCCCTTATTACTTTGTGAGTGATAACTGTGCATATCGGTTATTGGGCTTAGTCGATTTAGTTAAACCTGAATCTCATCTACAAGAAAAGTTTAACTACGCTTCTATTCCAATGGAAACCATTAAAGCGATGCAACAACAGGGACTCACTAAAGCTCCTGTGTATCGACCTGCTTTAGAAACTCAATTATTGGCCCAAGCTCACCAGCATGGTGCATCTTTAGCTAAAGTTGCTCATCAGTTAGCAATGAAGCCAATTAAAGAGTCTTCGGAAACACTTAAATCATTTGGTCCATCAGATCAGGCCAAAATTCTTGAGATGGCTTATGATGATTTATATCTACAATTTATTGGTCGCAAAGTTGAAGAAAGCTTTGCTCAGCCACAGCTTAGACAGCTTTTAGCACTACGAAGTCAGATTGATTTAGACAAACAGCGCCAAGAACCTAAAAGACCATCAACCGAGCCGACTCAAGGCCATAATGCACGTAATGTTTCGTTAAAACTGGGCGAAGTGCAAGGTGACAAATTTATCGAGATAGGTCATAGACAGGCTTATCATGACTTAATAGATCCGCAGGGCGGATACCGTGCCGGTACTCAATTATTATTTTTAAATGGTAATGCACAGTGGCGAGATGATCATTTAAAACTAGAACATCTTGATCTGTTAGAAGTGAACTCTTATAACCCGATTCAACCATTTAAAACTCCACTGACTTGGGGATTTAACTTAGGCTGGCGTCAGGAAGCGGTTCATGACGGTGTTTATAGTGATGAAAAGCAGCATGGCGTCGCGAGTTTTAATGCTCAGGTTGGTTACAGTCTTGCAGATTATGAGCGTAAACATATTTGCTATGGGCAGGTACAAACTTATGTCCAAGCGGGTTCAAATTTAGATAAAGGCTGGCGTGTGGGAGTAGGGCCGACATTAGGATGTATGAATCAGTGGTTTGAAAAATTTAACACTGTGGTACAAGTTGAGCTGCCATATTGGGAAGACCAAAACCAATGGAACTTACGGCTAAATACACAGTGGCAATATGCCATTAATAGTAATAATGCCATTCGCTTTAATTGGGATTATGAAAAACAAAATCATCTAGATTGGATGAAATCAAGCTTAGGATATGTTTGGTTCTTTTAAACCATATACCTATAAAAAGAGAGAAATAGATGATGACTATTTCTCTCTTTTTATTTTAGGGAAAAATTATTTCTTTATTGCACTCAGCACAGCATAAGCTGCCTTAATGCGCTCTTCATTTGGAATACGTTTATTGGTTAACATGACTAAACCAATATTTTCTTTAGGAATAAACACCACATATGTTCCGAAACCGTTGGTTGAGCCAGTTTTATGGTACATCTTAACTGAAGGCTCTTTTGAAATAGCAGTCACTTTATTAGGTTTCATCACAATCTGTTCTGAATTACTGTCTAATAAAGTTTGTAACGTTGCCGGATAAGAAAACTCTTCCCAACCGAGTGCCTGATACATGGTATTTATTTGATAGCGACCCTGATGTGTTTCATTAATTGCACGTTGAATATCTGCCGAATATTTTTGTGGGTTCAGATTGGCATGAATAAAACTCAACATATCCGGTAAGGTGGATTTGACGCCGTATGCTGGGGCATCGAGTGGGCCGGGGTTAACTCGAATCGGCTGATTTTCCTGGTTATAGCCAAAAGCATAGTTTTGCATTTGGGTCTTAGGTACATTTACATAGCTATGTTTTAAGCCAAGGGCCGGAAAAATTGTTTTTTCTAAGACTTGATCGAAAGGTTTATTCATAGACAAAGCAACAACTTTTCCAAATAGGCCAATACTTGGATTTGAATATTGTCTGTATTCACCGATTGGGTTTTTAGGTTTCCAGTCTTTGAAAAAAGTTAAAACTTGTTGGTCTGTTTGTACTTCATCTGGAAACTGCAAGGCAAGGTTACCACTTGTATACGTCGCGAGTTGAAGTAAGTTAACTTGGTCAATCGGTGTATTTTTTAGTTCTTTCCAATATTTACCAGGCTTATCGTCAAAAGAGATTTTTCCTTTATTTTTTGCATATCCACCTGCTGTCCCGGTAAATAATTTACTGACAGAACCTAGCTCAAAAATAGTACTGCTATTTACGGCTTTTTTATCTTGAACAGATTGAAGACCATAATACATTTCATACTTTTTATTATTTTGAATAACACCCACAGCCATACCTGGCACATCATATTTTTCTAATAACGGTTTAAAATTTTGATCTACCAGTTTTTTAATTTCTTGGTCTTTTGGTGTATTGCCCGCATAAATTGAGGTACTAAAAATAAAAAGCGGGGATAAAAGTAGACAAGAAATTTTTTTAAATCGCATGATTAGCTCATAAATTATTTAAAAAGAAAGATGCCTACTTTTATAACAAAAATCACCTAATTTAATTGTTATGTTTTATAGAATTGGATTGAAGTTTATCGCGTTCAGCTATAAAAAAAGCCCAACATTGTCGGGCTTTTATTTAGGCAGTAAAAACTATATTAGTAGCTTTCTGGTACTGCACTTAAGAATTCACGGCGCGCTTCTTTATCGGTTTTAAAATCTCCGACAAATGAAACTGTACGGGTGGTAGATTCTTGTTTACCTACACCACGCATCATCATACACATATGTGCTGAATCGATGACTACAGCGACACCGCGAGCACCAGTGACTTCTGCAACAGCTTCAGCGATTTGCTGAGTCAGGTTTTCCTGAATTTGCAAACGACGAGCAAACATCTCGGTAATACGTGCAAATTTAGATAAGCCAAGAACTTTGCCTTCTGGTAAATAGGCAACATGAACACGGCCATAGAATGGGAGAAGATGATGTTCGCAGAGCGAATAAAATTCAATATTCTTCACCAATACCATTTCATGGTTATCTGATGGGAAAACAGCATTATTGGTGACTTCTTCTAAAGTTTTACTATAGCCAGAAGTTAAATATGAAAAAGCTTTAGCCGCACGCACAGGCGTATCTTTAAGGCCGGGACGATTAAGGTCTTCACCGACGGCAGTCAGAATATTTGCGTACGATTGCTGCATTGACATAAGACGTATAAATTTACTCTATTAGACAAGCTCGGCATTGTATCAGAAACATGACCTGATGTTCATAAATCCTCGCACTATATTTATTTTGGTTTTTCTGTACGCTTGATAAAAGATGAATAAATTTCATGTTTTTTAACGTTAATAGTCAAGTGTTTGGACATGAAATGTGCGCTTAATATTGATAAGTTCTAAATGATCGCCTAATGGCATCATATTTGCACAGAAGCATTATTATAAAGCATAAGGATAAAACATGTTAGAACGTCCAATCACCTTCTTTTTCCGTGGTGGTCAGCAGCAAGTAAAAAACGTAGTACCTACAATGACGGTTTTACAATTTCTGCGAGAATATACTCAAACTGGTAAGACTAGGCAGACTGGTACAAAAGAGGGATGTGCTGAGGGCGATTGTGGTGCATGTACAGTAGTGATTGGTGAGTTGGTCAATGACAACCTGCAATTACGTAGTGTGAATGCGTGTATTCAGTTTTTACCAACTTTAGATGGTAAGGCCCTATTTACAGTAGAAGACCTTCATAGCTTATTGCCAGTACCAGATGGCACACTTCATCCGGTACAACAGGCGATGGTCGATATGCATGGTTCACAATGCGGTTTTTGTACACCCGGTTTTATCATGTCGTTATGGTCAATGTATGAAAATGAACAACAGTCTCCAAGCAAAGATAAAATCAGTGATTATCTTTCTGGAAACTTATGTCGCTGCACAGGCTATCGCCCTATTTTAGATGCAGCACAAAAAGCTTATGACTATCCACGTGTGGTATTACAACGCCAAAAAGTAATGGATGTATTAAAAGAGATCAAAGCATTACCTGCATTGCATTTAAATAATCATAGTCAGCAATTTTTTGCACCCAAGACTTTGCAGGATTTTGCCGTATTACGCTTAGAGTTGCCGCAAGCACGTATTGTTGCAGGTAGCACAGATGTCGGTTTGTGGGTCACAAAGCAGGGCCGTAATTTGGGCGATATACTTTATATAGGTCAAGTTGAAGAGCTGAAAAAGATTGTAGTCACAGACCATGCTTTAACGATTGGGGCAAATGTAAGTTTGAGTGATGCACTCATTAAAATTTCAGATTTTTATCCCGACTTTCAAGAATTGCAGCGCCGTTTTGCTTCCATGCCGATTAAAAACGCAGGAACGCTAGGTGGAAATATTGCCAATGGTTCGCCTATTGGTGATTCAATGCCAGCATTAATTACGCTAGGTACACGATTGATTTTGCGTGTAGGTGAGCAGACTCGTGAAATTGCTTTGGAAGACTTTTATTTAGACTATCAAAAAACAGCATTACAGCTTGGTGAGTTTGTTGAGGCGATTGTTATTCCGCTTCGTGAAGGGCCGACACGTTTTAAATTTGCCAGCTATAAAATTGCCAAACGATTTGAGCAAGATATTTCTGCGGTATGTGCAGCTATTTCTTGTGAGTTAGATAATGATGATGTCACTCACAATGTAAGAATTGCTTTTGGTGGTATGGCAGCTATTCCCAAACGTGCAAAATATGCAGAAGCCATATTAGAAGGCCAGCAAATTACAGCAGAATTGATCGTTCAGGCGCAGCAGGCATTGTCGCAAGACTATCAGCCTTTAGATGATGGACGTGCTAGCTCGGCATATCGTTTACACGTCTCGAAAAACTGTTTACAGCGTTTTTATGTAGAAAAAATCCTGTCTCAAACGATCACTCGTGTGAATGACTTGATCGCTATGGTGGAGATCTAAAATGAATCAAACCATTGACTTAAATATTTCTAAAAAATCAGCTAAAGCAGGTGATTCGATTCCACACGAGAGCGCGCATTTACATGTGACGGGGCAGGCAACTTATATTGATGATTTACCCGAGCTTGAAAATACGTTGCATTTGGCAGTCGGATTCTCGAATTGTGCCAAAGGCAAAATCAGTAAGTTTGATTTAGATGCAGTACGTCAGGCCGATGGCGTCCATGCAGTTTTTTCGGCAAAAGATATTGAGGTTGAAAATAATTGGGGACCCATTGTTAAAGATGACCCAATTTTTGCCGAGGAACAGGTTGAGTTTTATGGACAAGCCTTGTTTGTGGTTGTGGCCGAGAGTTATCAGCAAGCTCGTCAGGCAGTTCGCTTGGCAAAAATTGAGTATGTGCCCGAAACTCCGATTTTAACGATTCAAGATGCAATTGAAAAAGAATCGTGGGTGTTACCGCCTGTTGAATTTAGCCATGGTGAAGTTGAACAGGCATTTCAAAACGCAGCCCATCAACTTTCTGGAACCATTGAGCTGGGTGGGCAAGAGCATTTTTATCTTGAAGGACAGATTTCTTATGCGATTCCACAAGAAAATCAGAGCTTAAAAGTCTATTGCTCAACGCAACATCCAACCGAAATGCAGTTACTGATTTGTCATGCATTAGGCATGAATATGCATCAGGTCAGCGTGGAAAGTCGCCGTATGGGTGGCGGTTTTGGTGGTAAAGAGTCACAGTCAGCGCAGTGGGCATGTATTGCCTCTTTGGCAGCACAAAAAACGGGCCTTCCGTGTAAATTACGCTTAGATCGTGATGATGACATGAGTGCTACAGGCAAACGTCACGGTTTTGCTTATGAGTGGTCTGTGGCTTTTGATGACAGTGGTGTTTTGCAAGGCTTAAAGGTACAACTGGCTTCAAATTGTGGTTTTTCGGCTGATCTTTCTGGACCAGTGAATGAACGAGCGATTTGCCATATTGGCAACGCTTATTATTTAAATGCAGTTGAGCTACGTAACTTGCGTTGTAAAACTAATACTGTTTCCAATACGGCATATCGTGGTTTTGGTGGACCGCAAGGCATGTTTGTGATTGAAAATATTATTGATGACATTGCTCGTTATTTAGGTTGTGATCCGGTTGAAATTCGTCAGCGCAATTTCTTTGCTGAGCAGCCTGGTGGTGGACGTGACCGTATGCACTATGGGGCAGAAGTCCGTGATAATGTTGCGCCAAAATTGGTAGCCGAACTATTGCAAAGTAGTGATTACGCGAAGCGTAGACAGACTATTCACGCCTTTAATCAGAACAATGACATCATTAAGCGTGGTATTGCGTTAACCCCATTAATGTTTGGTATTTCATTTAACGCCGTGCATTACAATCAGGCAGGTGCACTGGTCTATGTGTATATGGATGGCACTGTCGCGATTACACACGGTGGTACAGAAATGGGACAGGGGCTATATACCAAAGTACGGCAGATTGCTGCACATGAGTTGGGTTTACCCATCGATAGCGTTCGTTTAATTGCAACCGATACTTCTCGTGTGCCAAATACTTCGGCAACTGCAGCATCGAGTGGCGCAGATCTAAACGGTAAAGCTGTTCAAAACGCCTGTATTAAAATTCGTGAGCGTCTGGCAAAACTTGCAGCAGACCTAAGCGACAGTGCGGCTCACCAAGTCCAGTTTGAAGATAGTATGGTCACAACAGCGAATGGTCATTCATGGACATTTCCTGACTTGGTTCAACGGGCATATATGGCACGTGTACAACTATGGGACAGCGGTTTTTATAAAACACCAGAAATTCACTATGATCAGGTCAACCATTTAGGGCGTCCATTTTTCTATTATGCCTATGGTGCAGCGGTTAGTGAGGTCGCAATAGATACCTTAACTGGGGAAATGAAAGTATTACGTGCCGACATTTTGCATGACGTCGGGCGGTCAATTAACCCTGCAATTGATATTGGACAAATTGAAGGCGGGTTTGTGCAAGGGATGGGGTGGCTCACGACAGAAGAGTTGTATTGGCAGCCGCAGGGGCCACACGCAGGCCGTTTGTTTACCCATGCACCTTCAACTTACAAAATCCCGACCAGTGTGGACATTCCTCATATTTTTAATGTCAAACTGTTTAATAATCAAAACCAGGCAGACACTATCTATCGCTCTAAAGCGGTAGGTGAACCGCCATTTATGTTGGCATTATCGGTTTTCTCTGCAATTCGTCAGGCAGTACAGGCGGCTATTCCAGAAAATGCACCGCTCATACTCAATGCTCCGGCAACTGCCGAGGAAATTTTACGTGCAATTGCGATTGGACGGGGACAAGATTTGGCTGCTCGCCCACAGGCTAAAATGTAGAAGATTATGCAACATTTACAATGGTGGACTGATTTTGTAGCGTGGCAAGTTGATGCTCTGCCTATGGTATTGGTCACAGTGGTCCGTGCTGATGGTTCTACGCCACGAGAGGTTGGCGCAACGATGTTATTGCGGTTTAATTTGCAACAGCAATGGCAGCAGTCAGATACGATCGGTGGTGGGCATTTAGAGTTTCAGGCGATTGATATTGCTAAAGCAATATTAAAAGAATCGGAAACTTGTGTGAGGCGTATTGAACGGTTTAACCTCAGTGCTCGGCTTGGGCAGTGTTGTGGCGGAGTAATGTGGTTATTATTTGAAAAAATATTACCCGCTGAAATTGCGTCGGATTTATCTGGGAGTTTGCAAGCATGGCGAGCTGGAAAGCATATATGGCGTAATGTCTCATATCAATATGCATCCACTTGGCAAACGATGGATATGGAACAACAACCAAGTTTCGAGTTTCATTCTGGCAGCAGTGAAGAATGGCAATTTGGCCAGCAGATTCAACCAAATACCATGCAAGTGCTGATTTGTGGCGCGGGGCATGTGGCTGAAGCAATTGTCCGTTGTTTATTACCTATTGGTGTGAGGGTGAAATGGATTGATCCGCGTGATGATATTTTCCCATCCGATTTACTGGAACAGGCGTACTGTATAACAACTGATACCTTAGACGCCGAGATCGAACATTTTGACCGTTCAGGTGCAGTTTTAATTTTAACGCACGATCATCAACTAGATCTGCAACTGTGTTTTACAGCCTTAAAACCTACAGAAAAACCATTTGCTTATGTTGGGATGATTGGCTCAAAAAGTAAAAGGGCCATTTTTGAAAAACGTATGCAGGTGCGAGGTTATACTTCGGAAACATTACAACGTTTGGTTTGTCCGATCGGGATAGACGGGATTTCATCAAAACAACCTGCAATGATTGCCATTGCAGTAGTTGCTCAATTATTACAGGTATTTGATGTAAAAAAATGATCCCAAAGGATCATTTTTTTTGTTCAAATTTTGGATTTTTTTCTGCACGTTTAAGCAGTACGAGAACAGCACCTGTGCCACCTTGGTTTTCAGGGGCACTTACAAATGCCAAAACATCACGATGTTGGCGTAGCCATCCATTGACATAGGTTTTTAAGACCGCTTCTGGGCCTTTACCATGCACAATTTTAATGACATTTTGATTTTCATCTTTTGCCATCTGGATGATTTGTAAAACTGCGTCACGTGCTTGTTCAATGGTACAGCCGTGTAAATCTACAGCTTCAAACCAACGCATCTTGCCTGCTTTTAAGTCTTCAAAAACCTTATGTTGAAGAGTCGCAATGCGATAGCTTAACGTTGCTTGGCTTGCGACCGGATTTAAAGCAGCTTGTGTATCTGATAGCTCGGCATGTTCGGTATCACGACCACCTTCGGCAGCTGCACGTTTCGCCAGAGTTTGTGCATCAACTTTTTTGGCACGTGGGATTTTTACATCGGCAATATTACTATTGTTGATGGGTTTAACGCCTGCAACAGCCTGCTTAAATAGATGTGTGTCTTCCAATTCTTCAGACTCAACCTGAGATTTTTTAGACTCAGGCTGATTTGCGATTTTGCTTGAATGAGGATTGGAGATTTGCTTTTTAAATTGCTTCAATAACTTTTGTTGCTCTTTAGAAAGCGATGAATCTTTATTACTCATATATCTTCATTAAACCGTTTGAGGTTGTCCAAAAAGGGCAGTAAAAGCTTGATCTGGACGTGGTTGTTTCATAAAACTTTCGCCAACCAAGAAACTGTGAATATCATGCTCTTGCATCATACGTACATCATCTGGTGTCGCAATACCACTTTCAGTGATCAATAAACGTGAGGCCGGAAGTAATTTTTTCAACCGGATAGTAGTATTTAAATCTACATCAAAGGTTTTTAAATTACGGTTATTCACGCCTAATAGACATTGTTCAGAAAGCTTTAAGGCACGCTCTAACTCTTCTTCGTCATGAACTTCAACCAATACATCAAGTTGATGCTCAAACGCAGTTTTAGACATTTCTTCGAGTTGCTGGTCAGACAAACATGCAACGATTAATAAAATACAGTCAGCATGCAAAGCACGTGCTTCAACTACATTGTATGGGTCGACCAAAAAGTCTTTACGTAAAGCAGGTAGGGTACAATGATTACGGGCAATCGCAATATTTTCATCTGCACCCTGAAAGAAATCAACATCGGTCAATACCGATAAACATGCTGCTCCAGCTTGTTCATATTGCTGAGCAATTTCGGCAGGATTAAAGTCTGCGCGAATGATTCCTTTTGATGGAGATGCTTTTTTAATTTCAGCAATCACGCCCGGACGTTTATGTTGTAAAGCATTTGCAAAGCCACGCACCGGAGTCGCAGCTTTTGCTAGTTCTTCAACATCTTGCAAATTACGTTGTTTTAAACGCGCAGCAAGTTCCTCATGTTTACGGTCAACAATTTTACCTAAAATGGTATTTTGAATATTAATCATGAGAAATCCTTAATCTGCCTGAGATTGCTTTAATGTTTTGGTAAATTCAGCCAAAACACTCATTTTTTCTAAAGCCTGTCCGCCATAGATAATATCTTGAGCGAATGTAACAGCCTGAGCATAAGTTTTGGTAATGCCCGCTACATAAATGCCTGCGCCTGCATTAAGCGCAATCATGTTTGCAGCTTTTTCACCAATATCAGATTTATTTTTGCTTAAAGCATCTTTAATGAGCTTTAGACTCGCCGTTGCATCTGCGACAACCAAACCATTTAATGTTTGTGACTCAATCCCGACATCTTCAGGATTAAGGGTCCATTCCGTAATTTCACCGTCTTTAAGCTCAGCAATAGTTGTCGGAGCTGCAAGACTGATTTCATCAAGACCATCTTTTGAATGGACAACCATGACATGTTCGGCACCAAGTTGTTTCATCACTTCGGCAATCGGGCGACAAAGTTCATCTGAAAACACACCAATCACAAAGCGCTTTACACCAGCAGGGTTGGTCAGTGGGCCAAGTAAATTAAAAATACTACGAATACCAAGTTCACGACGTGGACCAGCAGCGTATTTCATGGCTTTATGATGGTTTGGAGCAAACAAGAAACCCACACCCATTTCACGGATGCAGCGTTCGGTTTGTTGCATATCTAAATCAAGATGAATACCTGCTTGCTCAAGTAGGTCTGATGAACCTGATTTACTTGAAACGCCACGATTACCATGTTTTGCAATGGTCGCACCTGCTGCAGCAATCACAAAGCTAGATGCTGTAGAGACATTAAATAAATTTTGTCCATCACCACCAGTACCCACAATATCAACTAAATGTTTGATATCGCTCACATCGATCTTGATCGCAAATTCTCGCATGACACGTGCGGCCGCTGTCATTTCGTCAATGCTTTCACCTTTCATGCGTAGGCCCATCATTAAAGCACCAATTTGTGCTTCGGTTGCCTCACCTTGCATGATGCTGCGCATAATTTCTTCCATTTGAGGCTGAGTCAAATGAATGTTCTTGGTAATGTGGTTGAGCGCCTGTTGGATATTCATAGTCATGATTTACAGCATTAATGATTAAAATTTTTAGGTGAAGTTGATTGAGTGTGGGAGGTTCGGCCTATTGCGTTCCATGATTCACTAGCTAGGGGGCTATGTTAGCAGAAAATAACCAAAGATTTTTGCTGTTCGATAAGAGTTTTAAAAATTTTGCTCAGTTAGGGTATGGGTTTGAGTCATAAACAGGATTTATTTATTGAAAAAGGTTTTAGTTTATTGTGAGTTTTTATGATAAATAATTAACCATTTGGTATATCTTAAACATCAATATATCTAGAAAAAATGTGTATAAATCAACCAAATAAAAGTGGATATAGTAGGGCGATCTTTATTTTGTCTATTAATAAATATGTATTTAAATAAATTGAAATATGTAGGGGCTTTAAAAAATAAGCGCTCATTTATTTTTGTATTTGTTGCACTGTTTCATCCATTAGAGAGCTATGCGCAAGAAACCGTAGAGCAAACACAAAACCAAGCTAAACCAGATAAAGTAGTTCGTGTTGCGGTGACAGGTTCTCGGATTTCAAAAGCACAAAAAGATGGCCCGACCAGTGTGACCGTCATTACCGCAGCTGATATTGAAAAACAAGGTTTTAGTAATGCATTTGACGCACTCAATAACCTGACGCAAAACACTGGTTTTGTGCAAGGTGCCGATTATGGAAATACTTTTACACCTGCAGCGAACGCCATTAGTTTGCGAGGTCTGGGACCCAATCATACTTTGACTTTAATTAATGGACATCGGGTTGCAGACTATCCTGTACCGTACGATGGTTCTGTCAATTTCGTGAACTTAGCCAATATTCCCACTGCCATTATTGACCGTATTGAAATATTAAACGGTGGCGCTTCTGCAATTTATGGTTCAGATGCAATTGCAGGTGTGGTGAACATTATTCTGAAAAAGAAAACAGACGGCACACAATTTAATATTAAGGCAGGTGGAACCAAAGAAGGTGGTGAAAACTTACGTTTACAACTGAGTGGCAGTAAAACTTTAGACAAGCTTAGTCTCGTTTATGGGGTCGAGCTTAGTGGCCGTGAACCGATATGGGCAGCCGATCGGGATTTTATGAAGAGCCGAACTCGTTTGGGGGAGAAACCCGATACTGTTGTCGGCCGTAAAAATGCCGATACTGGTAAATATCTTTCAATTGGAGGGTGTCAGGCGTTTAACGGTTTATTTAACGGATCAGTCAATAATATTGGACAAGCAGGGGCGGACAATTGTGCCAGTGGTTTGGCACGGCCAACTTATTGGACTGTTCAGACCCAAAACCGCAGCCAAAATGGTTATCTCGGTTTAGATTATGAGTTAAATGATAAAACCCAATTATTTGCAGATTTTTTGATTGGGGCAAACCAAATTGAAAATAATACCCGTAGTCCGATATGGACTTCTTTAGCTGCAACGAGTGGTTATTTCCTAAATCAAGATTCGGGAAATTATGAAATTTGGAATCGCCGTTTTGCACCTGAAGAATTAGGTGGGGTAGAACGAATAAATAAAAAATGGAAAGAACTTTCTTCTAACTTAAATTTTGGAATTCGAGGCGATATTGGAGAGACGAGCTGGAGTTATGAAGCAGCCTATAATGGTTCCATTTATACTAGTCAACTAAACCGCCAAGGCTTATTACGTTCGAATGTTGATGAATATTTCTTAGGTCAGCAACTTGGTACAGATGCAGATGGTATTCCTATTTATTCACCTCATTTAGATCGTTTAAGTCGACCACTAACAGCAAGTGAATTTGAAAGTATTTCGGGCACAACAAAAGAAAAAGATAAATCGTGGGCACAAAGTTTAACCTTAAGTGCGAATGGTGATGTGTTTAAGTTACCTGCGGGAACTGCCAAACTTGCAGCAGTGGCTGAAATTGGGCGTCAAGGCTTTTCGATTAAGCCAGATCAGGCAGTTGAAAATGGTGAGTTTTATAATACGAGTTCTAGTGGAGAATATAGCGGTACTCGTACACGCCAAGCACTTGGTGCAGAATTATTCTTACCTTTAGCAAAGCCCTTAAATTTAACCTTGTCCGGACGTTATGACCGTTATGCTTTGTCAGATAACAGTATTGATAAGCTAACTTTTGGTTCAGGCCTTGAGTTTAGGCCACATCCGACTTTATTGGTGCGCGGTAACTACGCAACTAGTTTTCGTGCACCAGATATGAACTATCTATTCTTAAATAAGCAAAAAGGTTATTTCGCAAGTACGACTGACTATTTACGTTGTAGCCAAACGGGACAATCTTTAGATAAATGTACCTTTAAAGATTACGCACTTGGGGCGAACTACACTTTAGCCGGAAACAAAGAGCTGAAACCTGAAGAGGGTAAATCTTATGGTGCAGGGTTTGTTTGGTCGCCAACCAATAAGTTTGACATTAGCGTCGATTACTGGGATATCAAAATTGATAATCTTGTGACCAACTTAAGTGCGGACAAAATTCTACGTTTGGAAGCAGATTGTCGTTTAGGCAACCAAGATATTAACTCTGCAGCCTGTATTGATGCATTAGCACGTGTGGAGCGTAACCCTGCAAATGCAGTTGTCGACCCAAATGTGATTAAGAATATAAATATCGTTCCGATTAATGCTGCATCCGACCATACCCGCGGGATTGATTTCACTAGCAGATGGCGCTGGAAAACAGATAGCTTTGGTAACTTTCTCTGGACGATCAATTATAGCCGTGTACTAGAACATGAATATCAACAATCAAAAGATGGCGAGAAAGATGACTATTTAAAAGATTTAAGTATTCCGGATTGGCGTGACCGTTTTAATACTAGTCTCAGCTGGAGCTTTGGTGATTGGGCATCAACAGTATTAGTTAATCGTTATGGCAAAATTCCAAACGGCGACCAGACTGCCTATTTAAGCCCAACGTATTTGGTGAATTGGAGTGGTACTTATCAAATCTCTCCAAAAGCTTCTGCTTCAATCATTATCAATAACTTGTTTGACAAAGTGAAACGAGATGACACAGGCGGTTGGCCGTATTATCCGATAGGATCATATTCACCATTTGGCCGTCAAGGTTGGTTGGAGTTTAACTATAAATTCTAAGAATGATGTATGGATGCAGCGAAGTGGTACAGCATTTGCTGCATCTTTTTATTTAAAACTACAGAGGATAAAACCCCTTATGCTGGTCAAGCCTTCATTAAAAAAAAGATTGTTACTTACAACATTATTATCTTTATCGGCTACACAGATTTTTGCATCTAATAACAGTGAACAAATCCCGATTGGTAAATTACCTGAGTGGGTCGTACCCGAATCTTATGATTTAGATTTTAAGATTGATCCCGCACAAAAAGGCTATACCGGTAAAACTACTATTCATTTAAAGCTGGCTCAAGCCACAGATCACATCTGGATTCATGGTAAATCTTTGACGGTTAAAGATGTGAATATCACATCGGCAGAGGGTACTAAAACCAAGGCAAAATATGAGCAAGCCTCCGAGGTCGATGGGGTGAGTAAAATTAAATTTGCCAAGACTTTGCCCGCAGGACAGTATCAACTTGTTCTAGATTTTAATGCAGCGTATGACCAGCAGCTCGATGGTATTTATAAAATTGAGTTTGAGGGAAAACCTTATGTGATGACTCAAATGGAAGCAATTAGTGCACGCCAGTCATTTCCGTCATTTGATGAGCCACGTTTTAAAACGCCGTTTAATATTCGTTTGACGATTCCAAGCAAATATTCAGGGTTTGCCAATACCCAACAAACTTCGGAGCAAGCAGAGAAGTTGGGTTGGAAAACACTCAGTTTTGCACGAACTAAACCATTGCCAACATATTTACTTGCATTGGCTGTTGGACCGTGGCAATTACAAAAAGGGCCTGATATTGGAGCAACTTCGTGGCGTAAGCAGCCGATCCAGTTACGTGGTATTGCGCCCGATGCTAAAGCTGAAAAAATGCAGCAAGCCTTATCTGAAACGCCAGCCATTTTAAAAACTTTAGAAGATTATTTTGCCTTTGGTTATCCATTTGACAAGCTCGACTTACTTGCAGCACCAGACTTTGCTGCCGGAGCAATGGAGAACCCGGGGTTAATTACTTTTAGAGACTACTTGATGTTGCTAGATAATGACTCGCCAGTTTTTTTTGTACAGAATTCATTTAATGTCAATGCACATGAGTTGGCACATCAGTGGTTCGGTGATGTCGTCACGATGCCGTGGTGGGATGATTTGTGGCTAAATGAATCTTTTGCCACATGGATGCAAAGTAAAATTACTCAAAAATTACATCCCGAATTTAATGCTGACCTAGAACGTATTACAGACACTGCAGATGCGATGAAAAGTGACAGCTTGGTAAGTGTGCGTCGTATTCGTCAGCCTATTTTAAGCAATGCTGATATTCAAACGGCTTTTGATGGTATTACTTACCAAAAAGGTGCGGCTGTTTTAAATATGTTTGAAAGCTATTTAGGCGAAGAAAAATTCAAACAAGGGGTGCGCAATTATATTAATAAGCACCAATATGGTAATGCGACAGCCAATGATTTAATTAGCGCTTTAGCAGAGCAGTCTGGACAAGGTGAGCGCTTTACTAGAGCGATGAAAAGTTTCCTTGATCAACCGGGTGTACCTTTACTCAATACTTCACTACAGCAAGAAGGCAATAAAGTCTTTTTAAATGTGAAGCAAAGCCGTTATTTACCTGTGGGCTCAAAGGGTGATGCAAGAAGCCTCTGGGGTGTACCGTTATGTGTACGTTATGAAGTTCCAAATGCAGGCAGTAAAGTGCAGTGTGAGCTGGTAGACCAAGCAGAAGTCAAGATTGAACTCAAAGGTGCCAGCCTTGGCAGTTGGTATATACCAAATGCAGATGCGGCAGGATACTACCAATTTAGTTTGCCACAAAAAGAATTTACTCGTCTGACTGCAGCTACAGAAAAGCTTTCTAATACTGAACAGCTGGCCTACGCCTACGCGATTTCAGCTGCATTTAACCACGGTGATATTAATTTGTTGGCTGTCGTAGATGCCGCGAAGAAATTCACCAATTCAAATAGTCGACAAATTAGTACAGCGCTGTTTTCCCAGTTAAGTACCATTCATCGTCATGTATTAAAAACAGAAGCTGAACGTGAACATTTTAGAAAAGTTTTGGCAAATTTATATTTACCTAAATTAAATCAGTTGGGTTATGTCAGCAAAACAGGTGAATCAGCTGAAGACAGTTTATGGCGTAGTGAGTTGGTTAGATTTCTTGCTTTAGATATTCAAGTTCCTGAAGTTCGTACTCAACTGTTAAAACAGTCAGATGCTCTATTTGCTCAAAAGCAGCTTAATTTTGCGCAAGTAACACCTGAATTATTGCCAACTATTTTGGCTGTACGTGTACAAGAAAAAGGTCAACCAGCTTTTGACCGATTGTCTGGAGAGTTACAACGCGTGACTCAACCGACACAGCGTCTTGCGATTCTTACAGCCCTAGGTTCAGCAAATCAAGAAGCAACACGCCAACAAGCACGACAGTTGATTTTGAACCCGCGTGTTAAAGTTGGTGAAGTTCGTACCGTGGTCAACTCAATCAATAATTATGGAGATGAACAAGGTGGCTTATGGTCCTGGTTTAAGGTAAATCATGATGCTGTGTTTGATCGTTTAGGTAAATCTTCGGCTGGGCGTTTCCCTGCAATGTTTAGTGGGGCAGCATGTACCCAACAACAAGCGGCACAGTTAAATGACTTTTTTGCACCACGAACTAAAGAATTGGTTGGGGTAGAAAGAGGATTGAAACAGACTAAAGAGCGTATTCAACTCTGCGAATCGCTGGTAGCAAAACAAGATGGGTCAATTGTGCAACAGTTAAAGTTGTAATTGATTCAGCCATAAAAAAGCCAACTGATCGTAGTTGGCTTTTTTATTAAGGGTTCTTATCAAATTACTTTAAAAACAATCTATTGACGGCTAACTTATGCGTAGATGTCTAAAAAGTTTTTAAAGATTTGATGGCCATGTTGGCTCAAAATGGATTCCGGATGGAATTGCACGCCTTCAACAGGAAGTGTCTTATGTTTAACGCCCATAATTTCTTCCATTGAGCCATCTGCTTCATTGGTCCAGCATGTTACTTCAAGGCAGTCAGGTAGTGTTTCTTGATCAATGACTAATGAATGATAACGAGTTGCTGAGAAAGGGCTAGGAAGATTACTGAAAATACCTTTATTGCTGTGGTACATGTCAGATAAACGTCCGTGCATCACCGTTTTGGCTCTTACAATTTTCCCACCAAAAGCTTGCCCAATACTTTGATGGCCTAAACACACCCCAAGTAAAGGAATTTTTCCGGCAAAATGATTAATTGCAGGAATTGAAATACCTGCTTCACTTGGAGAGCAAGGGCCAGGGCCAATCACAAGATATTTTGGTTGCCATCGTTCAATATCCTCTAATGTGACTTGATCATTGCGAACTACTTTTACTTCCTGATTCAACTCGCCAAAATACTGGACGATGTTGTAGGTAAAAGAGTCGTAATTGTCGATCATTAGAAGCATGATGAACTTAACCTCATGATAATTAAAATATATTTAATGAGTAGTTAGAATATTACTCACATTCATACTCACTGTTTAGAAAAGACTTTTTAGGTTTGAAAAATAAGAAGCCGCTTTCTAATGGGCTAATATAGCAAAAAAAGAAGTAACCAGTTTAACTATTTCATTCGTTAGAAATTTGCAGAAAAAACGGCTTTAAAAAGTGAGGTTTTTTGAAATTATAGATAAGTACAAATAAGGCAGAATAAGCTTCTATTGTAAATAAAAAACTATTTTGCCTTGGTCATACAAGAAGATTAAATCTTACGTGTGTTATAAATCAACCAATCTAAAACATCGCCAGATAAATGTTCAGCCAGTCTTTCTTGAACAGTTTCATGATAACCATTTAACCAGTCTTTCTCTTCATCCGTTAGCATGTCAACGACAATACAATCTAAATGAATCGGGCAAATGGTCAGCGTTTCAAACTCTAAGAAATCGCCGTAGGTTTTCTCAAACCCTGAGTGAAGTCTGTTTGCAACCAGATTCTCAATACGAATACCGTATTGTCCCTCATGGTATAAGCCCGGCTCGTTAGAAAGAATCATACCTTCACGCAACTTACTATAGGCATGAATAGGCGCGTAATAAGAAAGCACTTGCGGCCCTTCATGTACGTTAAGCGCAAAGCCTACGCCGTGACCTGTGCCGTGGCGATAATCTAAACCATGTTGCCATAAAGTATGGCGACAAATTGAATCGAGTAGAGGAGCGGCTAAACCTTCTGGATAAATCGTTTTTGCCAAAGCAATATGACATTTTAAAACCAGAGTATAGTCACGTTTTTGTTGCTCTGTTGGTGTTCCTACAGGAACAACACGGGTAATGTCGGTAGTGCCGTCTACGTATTGTCCACCAGAGTCAATCAGTAATAGGCCATCGCCTTCAATGAATGAGTAATGTTCTTCAGTTGCACGGTAGTGAGGTAGAGCACCATTGGCATTAAAGCCGGCAATTGTTGAAAAGCTTGGGCCTATAAATCCGTTTTGCTCAGCACGGAAAGCTGTAATCTTTTCATCAATGGTGAGTTCTGAAATGCGTTGACTTTGATGAAGTGCTTTTTCTAACCAGTGGAAGAAATGGCAAAGGGCAACACCATCTTTCACCATGGCATGACGGATATGAGCTATTTCACTTTCATGCTTACGCGATTTAAAAAGTGTACTTGGGTTGATGTCGTAGACAACCTGAATATCTTTTGCGATAGCTTGCTCATGATAAATCGATACTTTGGCTGGATCTAACAGCACAGATGCATTAGAAATATTTGCTAAAAACAGAGCTGAATCTTGATAGTCACGTATCTCAATGCCATCAGCTTTGAAAGCCTGTTGGGTAGTTAAATCAACTTTGTTGCTATCAATGAATAAAACAGCCTGTTGAGTACTGATATATAAATGTGAAAGGAATACAGGGTTGTATTCTACATCTTGCCCACGTGCATTTAAGACCCATGCAATATCATCTAAAGATGAAATGAAATGTCCTTCAATCGCTTTAGTTTTTAATGTTTCGCGTATTGCCTGAATTTTTTCTTTACGAGATAGGGCATTTAACCCTTCAGGCATTAAATGAATCTGCTCTAAAGGAAGTTCTGGACGATTAGACCAGATCAAGCCAATTAAATCTTGCTGTGTTTCAAGCTTAAAGCCACGTTGCTTTGCTGTATTTTCCAACGCTTTAAATTGCTGGATTGAAAGTGTTTGCCCATTTACTGAAATAACCGAACCAGCCAGTAGATTTTTCTCAATCCATGCGAGATGTGTAGAAGATTCATCACTGGTCAGTTTTTGTAATTGAAAGCCAGTTCCAGCGAGTTGTTGTTCGGCTTGTACCCAATAGCGCCCATCGGCCCAAAGTCCTGCAAAGTTTTGGGTCACAACTAAAGTGCCAACAGAGCCACTAAAACCGCTTAACCACTGCCTTGCTTTCCAATAGTCTGGTAAATATTCAGACATATGGGGATCTGCACTCATAACAACCAAAGCATCAATACTTTGATTGGTCATGAGTTCTCGAAGTTTCGCTAGTTTTTCTGGAACAGTTAAGTCGTTCATATCGTTTCCAAATCAGGTTGAACTTTGTTGGTACTTTTGTCCATTAATTTATTCATTGGTTTCTTTAATAAAAATAACACGATTGCGCCAATAACCAAGGCTAATACACAGCGCATAAATAGGCTAGGTAAATGATTAATACCATCTGCCGAGACTTGCCCGCCAATTAAACCTGCCATGAGGTTGCCAAGAGCTGTACCTGTAAACCATAAACCCATAATTTGACTACGTATGACATCAGGTGCAAGTTTGGTCATGGTTGATAAGCCAATTGGGCTTAAGCAAAGTTCACCTATGGTAAGAAGAAATAAAGTACCGACTAACCAAAATGGTGAAACTACTCCGCCATGAATAGCAAAATGACTGGCTAGAGACATAAGTAAAAAGCCACCTGCTGCGAATAACAACGCAATAATAAATTTGCTGATATAGCTTGGATCTTTATTCGCTTTACCTAGCTTCGCCCATAGCCAAGCTGCAACGGGAGCAAAGATAATAATAAAAAGAGCATTGATTGATTCAAACCATACAGTTGGGATTTCAAATCCGAAAACAATACGGTCCGTATAATCTTGCGCAAATAAAGTAAAAGTCGTGGGTTTTTGTTCGAAAGCTGACCAAAATAGGGCAGAGGCTGCTAATAAAACGAAGCAAATAATTATTTTAAATTTTTCATGTTGCTCTAAATTCAGGAAAAGTAGTAAATATGCAAAATAAGCAATAATCCCAATGCTAATACCTACGGTTAAATAGGTTGCGACAGCGACGGGATTGATGTGAATGATACCGAGGAAGGTTAGCGCAATAACGACTGCAACTGCGAATAAAAAGCTAAATACAATTTTAGGCGCATTTTTATTTTCTACAACAGGTTTGCTACAGCTATTAGCTTCTTGGCGTAGCTCATTAAATGTTTGGAGCTGAGGCATTGCCATAAAACGGAAAATTAATAAAGCAATTAACATCCCAATGCCACCAATACCAAAGCCTAAATGCCAGCCATGGTCTTTCGCCAAAAGCCCTGTAATAAGTGGGGCAATAAATGACCCCATGTTAATTCCCATATAGAAAATGGAAAAACCTGCATCACGTCTTGCATCATTGGCTTTATATAGTGTTCCCACGATCACGGAAATACATGTTTTAAATAATCCGGTACCTAAAACAATCAGTACTGAACCTAAGTAAAAGAAAGATTGATCAAATACAGATGTAAGGGCAATTGATAAGTGACCTAAGGCAATAATAATTGAACCGTACCAGACAGCACGTGCTTGGCCTAACCAGTTATCAGCAACCCACCCCCCAAAAACGGTCATTAAATACATGGAGCCTGCAAATAATCCAACAATCGCTGCGGCAGTTGGTCGATCAAGTGCTAGACCACCGTCATTGACCATCGCAATCATATAAAGAACGAGTAAGGGTCGGATTCCATAATAAGAAAATCTTTCCCAAAGCTCTGTAAAAAATAGCGTTTGTAATGGTTTAGGATGGCCGAAAAAAGCTTTATCCGATTGTTCAAAGTCATATTTCATTATTCAAATCCTTGAATGCTTTTAAGTTTTTTATAAACATAACTTTTGGTTTGTTTATTTATAACAAAAATTTATGCATATAGTTTTTAGTTTTTTTTAATAATAAAAGCAAGTTTGGCCTGTATAAAAAAAGTGAATGAAAAAGAACATGAATAGTAAAATTTATTTTTTGTCGAGTAATGTGAGATCTACTATATGTGGTCTTATTAACTGCTTAGATAGCGACTAAATAGTGCGTTTATTTAGAGAAATTCATAAAAATGAAAAATAATTATTAGATTTTAACTAAAGCAGAAGGCATTTAACTGATGGTTTAAGTCATAAATTTAAGTTGCTGAAATAAACCAAAGGAACTCATTGGGGAAGATCGATGTCAAAGGAGTGATTATTTTCAAGTAATCCGATAAGAATCTCAGCATTATATATAAGAAAGTATTATGATCATGGACGACTGTTAGAAATTGATGCAGCGGGTTATATCAGTGCAACAATTTTGCACTAAATTAGGGCAATAATGAGCTATTTAAATATGCCATAATTTGAAAATGTGTGAATATGGTGCATTTACACAAGCAAACAGTATAATGGGTTCAAGACAAGGGGCCTAAATCATGAATACTTATAAGTAATTCAATGTTTTAGGTAAGTCTTATAAAGTTGGTATGAGAATTGCTTAATAAATACCAGCAACTAACACGCACTCAACAAGTGCAACAAAATTTCATTGGAGCAAAATGAGCATGGCGAACAAGGTCCTTCAACTCATACAAGAAAGTGGCGCAAAATGGGTCGATTTTCGCTTTACTGATACTAAGGGTAAAGAACAGCACGTAACTTACCCAGCTGATTCTATTGATGAAGATACTTTTGAAGACGGTAAAATGTTCGATGGTTCTTCAATCGCTGGTTGGAAAGGTATTGAAGCATCTGACATGATTTTACGTCCGGATGCAGAAACTGGTTTCATCGACCCGTTCTTTGCTGAGCCAACAGTAGTTGTGACTTGTGACGTTATTGAACCTTCAACTGGTCAAGGTTATGAACGTGACCCACGTTCGATTGCTCGCCGTGCAGAAGAATACTTAAAATCTACAGGTATCGGTGATACTGCATTCTTTGGTCCAGAGCCAGAATTCTTTGTATTTGACGAAGTGAAATGGGACATCGATATGTCTGGCGCTCGTCATACATTAATCGCTGAAGAAGCTGCTTGGTCTACTGGTAAAGATTACGAGTCTGGTAACTCAGGTCACCGTCCACGTGTTAAAGGTGGTTACTTCCCAGTTCCTCCAGTTGACTCTGCACAAGATATGCGTGCAGAAATGTGTGCAAAAATTGAAGACATCATGGGCCCAGGTCGTGTAGAAGTACACCACCACGAAGTTGCTTCTTGCCAATTAGAAATTGGTGTGAGCTTCAATACGCTTGTACGTAAAGCTGACGAAGTTCAACAGTTCAAATATGCTGTTTGGAACGTTGCACATCAATATGCAAAAACAGCTACGTTTATGCCTAAACCAATGGTAGGTGATAATGGTTCTGGTATGCACGTTCACATGTCTATCTCTAAAGATGGCAAGAACTTGTTTGCTGGTGATGAATATGCAGGCCTTTCAGAAATGGCGTTGTACTTCATCGGTGGTATCATCAAGCACGCTCGTGCATTGAATGCAATCACAAATCCATCTACAAACTCATACAAGCGTTTGGTTCCTCACTTCGAAGCACCAATTATGCTTGCTTACTCAGCGCGTAACCGTTCTGCGTCTATCCGTATTCCTTACGTTTCTAACCCTAAAGGCAAGCGTATCGAAGCTCGTTTCCCAGACCCAATGATGAACCCGTACTTAGGTTTCGCTGCGTTGTTAATGGCTGGTATCGACGGTATCCAAAACAAGATCCATCCGGGCGAAGCTGCTGACAAGAACTTGTATGATCTTCCTCCAGAAGAAGAAGCAAAAATCCCAACAGTTGCTCATAGCCTAGATATGGCTCTTGAAGCACTTCAAGCAGATCACGAATTCTTGTTAAAAGGCGGCGTGTTCACTAAAGAAATGCTTGATGCATACATCGAACTTAAAACTGAAGATGTACGTCGTCTTAATACGACTACTCACCCAGTTGAATTCGATATGTACTACAGCCTGTAATACATACTTCATAAAAAAGCCTGCTTATGCAGGCTTTTTTATTGCTTGGAATGTTGATTGAATTCTCTACGTTTTTTATCAAAAAATTGGGGTAAACTAGGTGCGAGTTTTCATGTGAGCAGATTATGCGTAAACGACAACCAGTACTTAAGCAGGAAAAGACTTTAAATCCTGAATTGAAAACATGGTTGTATGCGTCTGGTTCTCTGACACAACAACTCACTGAGCTGGGTGGTGGGAAGTTCAGCGTAAAGCCTTTCAAAGAACATTTCCAGCGTTTAACTTTTGCCGACAGTCAATGGATGAACATGCCCCATACCCACACTTCTTGGGTAAGGGAAACCTATTTATACGGCAGTGATGTAGAGCCGTGGGTGAAAGCAAAAAGTATTTTTCCCATTCAAAGTTTACAAAAAAAAGCCCGTATATTTCAGCATATTGGTTCTAAGCCAATAGGTCTTTTTTTATTTCAAAGAACAACACCACTTTGTGATCGCCGGGTTATTCGTTTACCAGAAGGCTGGACGCGACAAAGTTGCTATACTTGGCATGGATGTAAATTTATTGTTCAAGAAACATTCTTACCGGCTTTTGAAGCTTTTTTATATCAGCAGCACGACAAGGAATTACTATGACGACTGCAACAGGTACAACATGGCGTCAGCGTTTAGAAGCTTATTATTATCTATGCCGATTTGATAAGCCAATTGGTACTGAACTGGTGTTTTGGCCAACCATGTGGGCACTTTGGGTTGCATCAAAAGGAATACCGAATTTAGGTATTTTATTCGTCATGATTTTAGGCGTCATTTTTATGCGCGCTGCTGGATGTGCCATTAATGACTTTGCTGATCGTAAAGTAGATGGTCATGTAGAGCGTACAAAAACACGTCCTTTAGCAACAGGGGTTATTCGAGCAAGAGAAGCAGTATATGTATTCTTGGGTCTTGTTTTAGCAAGTGCATGTTTGTTGTTCTTTTTACCCATAGAAACTTTCTACTGGTCATTTGGAGCATTATTTTTAGCTTTCATTTATCCATTTATGAAACGCTATACCAACTTACCGCAAGTTTTTTTAGGAGCAGCATTTTCATGGTCAATTCCAATGGCCTTTACTGCGGTAGGTAAAACTCCGGATCTGACTTGCTGGCTGCTGTATTTTGGTAATTTGGCTTGGACAGTGGCTTATGACACTCAATATGCAATTACAGATCGCGAATATGATTTAAAAATTGGTGTGAAATCTACAGCTATTCTTTTTGGTCGATATGACATCCAGATTATTGCGCTTTTACAAGCAATAAGTCTTGTTTTGATTGGTACTGCGCTATATTTAGAAAATATCTTATTTCCTTGGGCCATTATTGCTTTAGTTGTAGTGGCATTCGATTTTGTATATCAAACAATTAAAACCAAAGACCGCAACCCTCAGGTATGTTTTTGGGCATTCCGTCACAATCGTTGGGTTGGATTAATCATTTTTCTAGGAATATTTTTAAATTTCATATAGTAAAAATGACCGTGAGGTTGAAAAGTGTTCTATGCAGAGCACTTTTTTTATGTCTTAATATTTGTGCATGAAAAATATGCGGAATAAATAACACATAAAAAGGATATTCTATGAAACGGTCAAAAATTGCTTTAGCTATAACATTATCAATTTCAGCATTATTTCTTACAGCATGTAATGACGATGATGATGATTACATTGGAGTAAATCCTGATAAAACGTACATCTCTGAAAAAAACTATTCTCAAGATACTTTAAGTGGTGCTGCCTCTATCAAAGTGATGACCTATAACATGGAGAATGTACAAGGAAAAACAGCTCAAGCAACGGCACTGGTCATGTTTCCTAAAGTTACTCAACCTAAGGATGGTTATCGAGTAGTAGTGTGGGAACATGGAACTGTAGGTGTAGGGGACAGTTGTGCACCAAGTAATAATACAATTAATCCACGGTTTAAGATCTTAGCCGATACATTGTTGGCGGCTGGTTATGTCGTGATTGCCCCAGATTATGAAGGATTGGGCACCCGGGGAATGCATCCATATTTGAATCTATCAAGTGAGGCTAAATCAGCATTAGCTGCTGTTAAGGCAGCGAAAGATCATTATGGTAATCAGTTAAATGGTGCATGGATGTCGATTGGGCAGTCTCAAGGTGGACATGCTTCATTAGGCACAGCGGAATTTGCTAATAATGATGCTAATTACAAAGGGGCGGTTGCAGGAGCGCCAGCTTCAAGCCTCGGATATATTATTTCTACAGTTGCACCACAAGCGATTCAAGATATTCTTAAAAAAGAGCAGGCTGGTACTGTACCTGTTGGTACGGCTGTAGAAGTATATGCTGAGCTTCTTGCATATGCCGCATATACTACCGTAGGTATTACTGCGTATGAGCCTAAATTTAATTATCGTGAAATTTTCCAACAACGTTCTCAAAGTATAGCTGAGTTCGCAGAGGGGACTACAGGTGAAAATGGTGTATGTTTAACCGATTTGCATAATAAATTTGCGGATGATATTCGAGATTTCCTGGCTACTAATGCCGGTAAAACAGTTTTAGATTATCCCGGTTTAGCTGGTAATTTCCAAGAAAACCCGACTGTGAAAAAGTTCTTGGCAGATAATCAGCCAGCTACTAAAAAAATCAATTCACCAGTCATGATTGTACAGGGTACTGCGGATATGGCTGTACCATATCCTGTTACTAATACCTTACAAGAGGGACTTAAAAAAATGGGAACTGATGTGACATTTGTACCTGTTTTAGGGGCTGCTCATACTCAAGCGATTGTATGTAGAAATGCTGAAATTTATCAATTTGTTCAATCTAAGATGCCAGCTAAAACAAATATAGTGCTTGATCCATCAGTAATAGATGCTAGTAAGAATGTTGAATGTACTGGAATAGCACAATAATTTTTATATTTAAAATATTCAAATTAAAAGGGTCTTAAAGAAGGCCCTTTTTTTGTTATATTGTTACGCATTCTGAAATCGATATTATTTGAGTTTGAAGAACTTATGAGCCAGCAATCTGTTGAAAAAAAATCTGTTCCTTGGTTATTAATGGGATTAGGTTTACTTATTCCTTTTCTGATTATTGGAATACTTTTTTTGGCTGCAAAAAGTGATGCTCAGAATAAGAAACAATATGAACAGCAGCGTTTAGAAATGGAAAAAAGAATAGCTGAGAAAGAAGCTGCCAATTCTGACAAGAAATAACAGTAGTTTTTAATAAATATCTTTTTGTAGCTGGCGTACACTCGGGATGTTTGTATAGCGTCTTACGATATAACCTGCCTCTATGAGCATTTGATCACGAAGACGATCTTCTTCTACTTTCTCAAGGTGAGTAGGGTCATCTAGCTCAATAATGGCTATTACTTCCATGTTTTCATCAAGCAAAACAAAATCAGTGACTTTACGGTTGAACTGACTACGAACCTTATAATCATTACTGGTTATTAATGCGCTAAAAGCCACTTGTGCTAGAACATGATAACTTGGGAAACTCTGTTTTAAACGTATAAACATTTGAGTTTCAAAATTAGTAATAACAGGACGGGCAAAGAACTTTTGTTTTGGAAATAAATAAGGACGTAAACAAACAAGAAGAAAAATACAGGTGCTTAAGCAACCTAAAATAATAAAAAATAAGTGACTCGATTCAAACATGTGAAGACATCATACAAATAAAAACCCACTCATAAGGAGTGGGTTTTTAGAATCTTGGCTCTCCCACCTGGGCTCGAACCAGGGACCTGCGGATTAACAGTCCGTCGCTCTACCGACTGAGCTATGGGAGAATCTGGAAAGGGATTTTAGGCAGGAAAGGGGGCGAGGTCAAGGGTTAATAATGGAATTAGTGAGAATATCTAACTGATTGGTTTAAAAATATTCGAAACATTGATTTTATTCAAAATAATAGAAAAATATTAAATGATTAGAAAAGAAAAAGCCCACAATGAATGTGGGCTTTTAGAATCTTGGCTCTCCCACCTGGGCTCGAACCAGGGACCTGCGGATTAACAGTCCGTCGCTCTACCGACTGAGCTATGGGAGATTAGTAGATGGCTCTCCAACCTGGGCTCGAACCAGGGACCTGCGGATTAACAGTCCGTCGCTCTACCGACTGAGCTATTGGAGAATCTGATGCGCATTTTATGGATGAAATCTAAAAGCGTCAATAAGAATATTAAAGAAAATGAATCGTTTGCTTGATTAATATGCTTTTGTTGTACTAAAAATAAAAAAACCACCCAAAACAGGGTGGTTTTTTATAAAGAAATAAAATTATTTCTCTACACCAGCTGGTTGGCCTGCAAGTTTTGCATTTGCATAGTCCCAGTTCACAAGGTTTTCTAAGAAAGTTGCGATGTATTTAGGACGTAAGTTACGGAAATCGATGTAGTAAGCATGTTCCCATACGTCAATTGTTAATACAGCAATTTGACCATGTGCAAGTGGAGTGTCTGCATTAGAAGTTTTAGTAATAGAAAGTTTACCGTTTACTTCATCAGCAACTAACCAAGCCCAACCTGAACCGAATTGAGTTGTTGCAGCAGCAGTAAATTCTTCTGCAAATTTTTCGTAGCTACCAAAAGCTTCGTCAATTTTAGCAGCGATTGCGCCAGTAGGCTTACCACCACCGTTTGGCTTCATGCTGTTCCAGTAGAAAGTGTGGTTCCAAACTTGAGCAGCATTGTTGAAAATACCAGCTTTAGATGCATCACCAGCAGTTGCTTTAATGATTTCTTCTAAAGTTTTACCTTCAAGGTCAGTACCTTTGATTAAGTTGTTTAAGTTAACAACATAGGTATTGTGATGTTTGTCGTGATGGTATTCTAAAGTTTCTTTACTGATATGTGGCGCTAAATCATCATAGCCATATGGAAGTGCAGGTAAAGTAATGGTTGTCATGTTCCTATTCCTTGCATTTGCTGGGTTATACAATTAAGTGGCTCTATTGTAAATGATTCTGGATGCAATAGGGCAGCCTTTTAAAGAACTATACACAATAAAGATCTAATTAATACGCATAACACAGATTGAAAAAAAGACTTAATTAAATCGGATTATTCAATTCAAAATATTCACTTTCAATAGCAAACTGTTTTGAAATTGCTTGTGCTAAACGTTGAACCCCATAACGTTCGGTTGCATGGTGACCACAGGCAAAATAATGAACGCCTAATTCTTTTGCTTCATAAAAAGTTCGTTCACTGACTTCGCCTGAAATATAAGCATCGCAATTTTGTAAAGCAGCTTTAGCAATAAAATCTTGAGCACCGCCTGTACAGAAGCCCACTTTTTGAATACTTTGTTTTTCAGCCGGTAAATGGATCACTTTAAAATCAAAACTGTTTTGTAGTTTTGCTTTAAATTCCTCTACAGAAAGCGCTTGCTCTAAATAACCAATATTACCAATTGGATGTTTCTCGGTTAGATCAAGTGGCTCTAAATTCTTCAAGTTTAGTTTTTCTGCAATAGCGATATTATTGCCCAAACTCGGATGTGCATCTAAAGGCAGATGGTAAGCGACTAATGAGATATTATTTTGAATAAGTTTTTTTATACGGTTACCTCGCATACCAGTAATTGGATATGGTTCGCCTTTCCAAAAATAACCGTGGTGTACGAGTAATAGATCGGCATTCTGAGCAATTGCTGCATCAATCGCATCTTCAGAAGCAGTCACTGCACAAAGAATACGTTTTACTTCAGTTGAACCTTCAATTTGCAGGCCATTTGGTGCGTAATCTTTAAATTCTGCTGCTTTTAAGGTTTGGTCGCACCACTGAATAATTTCATGCAAATTTGCCATGATATTTCCTGAATTGAGTAGTAAAAGTTGCTAAAGCTATAGAAACATATTTTGTTGTGTAACTAAAGCTAGACAAATCTTTTTTGACTTTTTTATGTATATCGACATATTTAATTTAAAATGCTTAACTGAAAACTCTTTTTGTTCAATATATTAATTTAATTAAAAACTTCTTTGCGTAGAGGATATGAACGTGCGCCGCACCTTTACATGGTTACCTTGGGTGTTACTTATTATTGTAATTGCCAGTTTTATTGCATGGCAAAAATACCATCAGCCGAAACCAACTGTTGCAGTTGATGGGGTGCAAATGCCAGCTGAGAAAGTTGAGCCACTGGTTGATACTTCTCGAACGGGCGGGGTGGTGTCTTATAGTGCTGCGGTAAAAGTTGCAGCACCAGCAGTAGTTAATATTTTTACGACCCAGAAAGTTAAACAAAATCATCCTTTATTAAGTGATCCGGTATTCCGTGAATTTTTTGGAAATCAGGTTCCTGAGCAACAACAGCAAAATGAAAATAGTTTAGGTTCAGGGGTTATTGTTCGCGCCGATGGTTACATTCTCACCAATAATCATGTGATTGCTCAAGCTGACCAGATTGTGGTGGCATTACATGATGGACGTCGAGCAGAAGCTACAATTGTTGGTACCGACCCTGATACGGATTTGGCGGTTATTAAAATCGATTTAGATAAATTGCCAGTATTGCCTTTTAAGCTCAGTGGTAATGAAGTTGGTGATGTTGTTTTAGCGATTGGTAACCCATTTGGCGTAGGACAAACAGTCACTCAAGGGATTATTTCAGCAACGGGTCGCTCTGATTTAGGTATTAATACCTATGAAGACTTTATTCAAACTGATGCTGCAATTAACCCAGGAAACTCAGGTGGCGCATTAATCGATGTGGCTGGTAACTTGATTGGTGTGAATACGGCGATTTTCTCACAATCGGGTGGCTCTTTAGGAATTGGCTTCGCGATTCCGGCAAAGGTTTGTCAGCAAGTATTAAACTCGATTTTAAAAGATGGTCGTGTTGTTCGTGGTTGGTTGGGTATTAGTTTACTTCCACCTACACAAGACGATGTATTGGCACCTAAGCAGCAAGTAGGTGTAGTGGTTGCTGATGTCTTAAAAAATGGTCCGGCAGATGCTGCAGGAATTAAAGTTGGCGATAAAATTGTTCAGGTGAATAATGAGCCGATCACTTCAGCTTCTCATTTAATTAATTATGTCGCTTTGCAAGCACCAAATAGCGAAATTAATGTTCTGGTTGAAAGAGAAGGTAAACAACAAAACTATGTGGTGACGGTAGGTGAGCGAAAAGCACAGAATACACAATCTCAGTATATTCCGCTTCCAAGACGTTAAAACCTAAATAAAAAAAGCCTCATTTTGAGGCTTTTTTTATTGTTGTTTATTAGGAGTGACTAAGACTTTGATGCTGATTTTTAAATTCAGCTAAAGCTTCAATTCGATATTGAATAAGCATTTCACCAATTTCAGCACCCTTAATGTTCTCCGGTAAATCTTGAACTTTAATGGAACGAACAATTTGCATGGCTTCACGCATGTATTGAGCTTGAGGATATGGACGATCTTCTAATCCTAATCTGCCTTTTGCATCACACTCACAGGCTTGTACAAAAGCTTCTACTCTTTCTGGACGACGTAAAACATCTAAGCGTTGCAATAGACGCCATAAAGTACCAGGTTTCAACGACATAATCTGATGACATTTTAAATGTTCTTTACAAACAGATAAAGCTAATTGTTTGGTTTGTGTCGGAACTCTTAAACGTTCACATAATTGGGTAACTGGCTTAATCCCGCGTTCTTCATGCATGATATGACGAGGAAGTTCCTCGGCTGGAGTGAGGGCCTTACCAAGATCATGTACTAAAACAGCGAAGCGTACATCAAGTGAATAGTTCGACTTACAAGCTTGCTGTAATGACATTAAAGTATGAATGCCGCAATCCACTTCAGGATGATATTCAGGACGTTGAGGCACACCGAATAAAGCATCAATCTCAGGGAAAAGATGCTTTAAAGCCCCACAGTCACGCAAAGTTTGGAAATAGATATCGGCATGATTTTCCATTAAAGCGCGTGAAGTTTCTTTCCAGACGCGCTCTGGTGTTAGTGCATCAAGTTCACCTGAATCCGCCATGGTTTGCATAAGTTGCAATGTCTCTGGCGCAATTTGAAAACCATATGGGAAATATCGGGCGGCAAAACGCGCGACTCGCAATACCCGTAAAGGGTCTTCAGCAAAAGCTTCTGAAACGTGGCGTAGAATTTTATTTTCTAAGTCGTTTTGGCCACCATATGGATCATATATTTTACCGTCTTGATCCATTGCAATCGCATTAATGGTTAAGTCTCGACGAATTAAGTCATCTTCTAAACTTACGGTTGTATCAGTAAAGAATTGAAACCCGTGATATCCCTGCCCAGACTTTCGTTCGGTTCGTGCAAGTGCGTATTCTTCTTTGGTTTCGGGATGAAGAAACACAGGGAAATCTTTGCCTACAGGTTGAAAACCTTGGGCGAGCATGTGTTCCGGCGTTGCACCGACCACAACATAGTCTTTTTCTTGATAGGGATGCCCAAGTAAATAATCTCGAACAGCACCGCCTACTAAATACACTTGCATGAAAAAACCTCTATTCTTCAAGCAATCATGCTACAGAATAGAGGTTTTCTCAAGTCATTAGAAAGGCTTTTCGTAAAAAGCGGTTTCTAAATTACTTTTCTTGCTGTTGAATTTCAGCAACAGTTAAAGCAGTCATATTGATAAGACGGCGAGTCGTCGCTGTCGGAGTCAAAATATGAACTGGTTTAGCAGCACCTAGCAAAATTGGACCAATTGTTACGTTGTTACCAGAAGTTGCTTTTAACAAGTTGAACGAAATATTTGCTGCATCTAGGTTCGGCATAATCAACAAGTTCGCTGAACCTTTGAAACGAGAACCAGGGAATGCAAAATGACGAATATTTTCGTCTAATGCTGCATCACCATGCATTTCACCTTCAACTTCAAGCTCTGGAGCTTGCTCAGATAAAATACGATAAACTTCACGCATTTTTTGAGCGCTTGAGTCTGTCTGGTCACTACCGAAGCTTGAATGAGAAAGTAGCGCGACGCGTGGTGTAATACCAAAGCGACGTACTTCTTCAGCCGCTAAAATAGTCATTTCAGCAAGTTGTTCAGCAGTAGGATTAGTGTTTACATAAGTATCAGCAATAAACAAGTTGCGATCTTCAAGCATTAATGCATTAAGCGTGAAGAAGTTGTTCATGCCTTCTTTAAGACCAATTACATTACGTACGAAGTCAAGGTGGATGTTGTAGCTACTGTAAGTACCACATAACATACCATCTGCTTTGCCAAACTTAACTAGAAGCGCAGCAATGAGTGTTGAACGACGGCGAGCTTCACGTTGAGCATATTCAACAGTGATGCCTTTGCGTTGCATAGTTTGATAGTAGTCTTTCCAGAACTCTTCGTATAACGGATTTTGTTCTTGATCTACAATCTCGATATTTACGCCGTGTTGTAAACGTAAGCCTAATTTTTTGATGTTTGCTTCAATGACTGCTGTACGACCAACTAAGATTGGTTTAGCTAAATCTTCATCAACTGCAATTTGAACAGCACGTAATACGCGCTCATCTTCACCTTCAGCGTATGCAATACGCTTAGGATCTGTTTTTGCTTGAGCAAAAATCGGTTTCATCAAGAATGCTGAGTTATAAACAAACTCAGAAAGTTTTTGACGATATGCAGAGAAATCTTCGATAGGACGAGTTGCAACACCTGAATCCATTGCTGCTTTAGCAACAGCAGGCGCAATTTCCAAAATCAAACGTTGATCAAGTGGGCGTGGAATTAAGTAGTCACGGCCAAATGAAGCAGATTTTTCACCATAAGTAGCTGCGTCAGCTTCTACGTGAGCCATACGTGCAATTGCGTGTACACATGCAATTTTCATATCTTCGTTAATTGTTGTAGCACCTACATCAAGTGCACCACGGAAGATATAAGGGAAACATAAAGCATTGTTTACTTGGTTCGGGTAGTCCGAACGACCAGTTGCCATGATTACATCTGGACGTACTTCATGTGCATGTTCAGGCAGAATTTCTGGATCCGGGTTTGCTAATGCAAAGATAATCGGATTTTCAGCCATTTGTTTCACCATATCTTTGGTGAGAATACCAGCAGCTGAAAGACCTAAGAACATATCCGCGCCAGCCATTACTTCATGTAATTGAGTCGCTTTAATGTCTTGTACATAACGTTTTTTCGATTCATCCAAGCCTTCACGTGAAGTTGTAAGAAGACCACGAGAATCGGCAACAATGATGTTTTCTTTATTTACGCCTAAAGCACAAAGTAAATCTAAACAAGAAAGGGCAGCAGCACCTGCACCTGAAGCAACGATTTTGATTTCTTCAATTTTCTTATTAACGATTTGTAGAGCATTTAATAATGCTGAACCTACAATAATACTTGTTCCGTGTTGGTCATCATGGAACACAGGAATTTTCATGCGTTCACGAAGTTTCTTCTCGATATAGAAACATTCAGGTGCTTTGATATCTTCAAGGTTAATACCGCCGAAAGTTGGTTCTAATGAAGCAACAATATCAACGATTTTATCTGGATCGTTTTCAGCAATTTCAATATCAAATACATCGACACCAGCGAACTTTTTGAACAGAACGCCTTTACCTTCCATTACCGGTTTAGAAGCTAATGGACCAATATTACCTAAACCAAGAACCGCAGTACCGTTACTGACAACAGCAACCAAGTTACCACGCGCTGTATATTTTGCAGCAGCTGAAGGATCACGTTCAATCTCTAAACATGGAGCAGCAACCCCTGGTGAATAAGCTAGAGCCAAATCTCGTTGGTTGACAAGTTGCTTACTTGGCGTGACGCTGATTTTCCCTGGATTTGGATATTCGTGGTAATTTAAAGCGGCCTGTTTTAAAGATTGATCGTCCATCTGAGTCTCTATTGATACAAAAAAGCAAACTAGTCAAGTTGCTCACAAAGGTTGGTAATTTATCTGCTTACTATGTACAAAATTATATCAAGTAACATAATAGGTAGACGAATGGCCAATAGCCTCATGGTGAGCTAAATGCTAAAGAATATAACACTACTTCTCTATTTCTCACAGTCAAAAACGCTCATTTTTGGAAAAACCAGCGCATGTAAAATAGACTGTTAAAACAATTATCAAATATGCGTATTTGTTTGTAGATATTGAAGAATCTGATTTGGATGAAGTGGACGGCTAAAGAAAAAGCCTTGTAAAAAATCACATTGCTGCTTTTGTAGATAAATAACTTGTTCTTCGGTTTCCACACCTTCTGCAACTAGCTTTAATCCCATGCTTTTACCCATCGCAATCATCGCATTCACAATTGCTTCTTGTTTTTGATCACCGATTTTCGAAACAAAGGCCCGGTCAATTTTTAAAACATCGATTGGGTATTCTGTTAAATAAGCTAGCGATGAATATCCAGTGCCAAAATCATCTAGTGCAATTGAAATATTACGTTCTTTAATGGAGTGCAATAGTTTTTTTACATTGTCAGTATTATCTAATAAAGCAGATTCCGTGATTTCTAGTTCTAAATTTGAACCATCAAGATGATATGTGTCTAAAACTTCGTCTAAATCACTGAGTAAAAGACCTCGATGAATTTGTTGAGCAACAATATTTACAGAAACTCGGACATCGGCGTAGCCTGCTTTTTTCCATTCTTGTAGCTGTTTGCCAACTTTATCTAAAACGACTTTACCAATATCGGAAATAAGGCTACTACGTTCAGCAAAAGGAATGAACATATTCGGCATAACTAACCCTTTTTCAGGATGCTGCCAGCGAATGAGTGCTTCAAAACCTTTAATCGATTTGTCATTTAAATTAATTTTTGGTTGGTAATACACAACAAATTCATCATTTTGAATGGCTTTACGCAACTCTTGTTCTAAGTCTGCTGTTTTATATGGGTTTGTAGTTTTATTACAGTAATAGCTGATAGTATTGCCACCTAAACGTTTTGCTTCCGACAAGGCTTGTTCGGCATGATTGTTGAGGTGATCAATTTGCCGGCCATGCTCAGGGAAACAAGCAACCCCAATAGAAGCTGTAATGAAATATTCTTGTTCATCAATATAAAAAGGCGCATTTAAAGCTTGTAATATATTTTGGCAATATTGCTCAATGTTGGGATGAATAGGTGATATTTCATAAATAATTGCAAAATCATCGCCGTTTAAGTAAGCCACTAAAATTGCATTGATATTGGTCAGTCGTAGTCGCTGTGCAAATTGTTTAAGTAACTCATCCCCACTATCATTATTTAGAAATTCATTAAATGCTCTAAATCTATCGATATTAATACGTATTAAAGCCAGATTTTTAAAACTATAAGATGGATTAACAAGATATTGATGTAATTGATTATAATAGTAAAAGCGGTTAGGAAGGTGAGTCAAACTATCATAGTTTTTTAAATAAGATAAATGCTGCTCTTGTCGCTTTTGGTCGGTTAAATCACGTGCAAAACCAATATAATTAATAATCTGGTTGTACTCATCTTTAACTGCATTAATATGAAGCCATAAATAGACACTTTTACCCGATGTAAACTTTTCATCAAATTGGCCCATATATTCGCCAGTTTTTAGAAGTTGTTGAGTAATGGAGTCGTGAAATTGTTGTTGCTGTAGCTTCTGATTTATTGTGATATTAAATAGCTGCTGGCTTAATAATTCAGATTTTGAAAAGCCAGTTAATTTCTCATAATAGGGGTTAACTTCAATATAGTTGAGTTTTTCATCTAGAATAAAAATTCCTTCAGCTGCTTGCTCAAGCACAATCGCAGAAAGTCTCAAATGTTCTTGATCTTTTTTTTCCTGATGAATATCTCTGGTCATTCCAACCATACGTAAAGCTTTATTGGTTTTAGGATCACGGCTAATGACACGTCCTACGTCATGAATCCAACGCCAAGAACCATTACGACGTAAAATGCGGAAAGTAATATTGAAGTGATCAGACTTTCCTTCCAAGTGCTCTTTTAAACGTTCATCAAATAACTTTCGGTCATTGGGATGAATGCGCTCTAAAATTGACTTGAGGTGTAAAGGAGTATTTTGAGTTTGTTTTTGTTGATCAAAAAACGTTATTTCTAATTTTTGTTTCTCAATATCCCAATCCCACGGTCGGATACCTGCTGTTTCATGTGCAAATGCTAAATTATGATGATGGCTTTCAAGCCTCTCATTCATTTTAGTGAGGTCATATGTCCTTTCCCGAACCTTTTGTTCGAGCAAATGATTATTAAATTGAAGCTGTGCTTCAATATCTTTAGATTTATTTACTTCTTGTTGGAGCTGTACACATAACTCTTCAGCCCATTGAGTATGCTGTTCTGCTACTTGAACAAGTTGTTTATTTTTAAATAATAGTTGAGAAATTTTTTGATAGTTACGCTGAGTTGCATAAGCACAAAGCAAAGTTGCGACGAAAGCTAAATTATATGCAAAGTAAAAGGGGAGTTGGGTGATTTGAGAATGAGTAAACTGTCCAATAATGAGTGGAACTGTACTTGGAATAAAGAGTAAATAAAAATATCGAGGTTGTTGAGTTAAAAATGTAAGACCAATTATGTGAGCTGAGGTAATAAATAATGCTATGAGGATATGAACATCAGAAACAGATATTAAAGTATCAGGAAGGGAAAAATGCAGAACAATGATATTTATTCCCATTAAAATTCCAGACGCCAAACAAATGCCTTGTAGCACTAAATCTGTTTTCTTAATGAAATGAATATCACGATAATGTGTTAATAGCTTTGGGACAAATAATAGACAGGTAAGCGTTAAAATAGTAAAGCCAATTGACCAAATAAAGTTTGTAATGTAAGAAGTAAAGTAACAAAAGAAAATAATAGCTGAAATTAGGCACAGTAAAATTAGGCTAACAAGATACCAGCGGATATATTGAATTGAGAGGCGAAGCTGCTCAATTTTTGTTTGATGCTGTAAATATTCTTCCTGAAGGCCAGACATAAGATTTTTCTATCCTATTTTTTTACATTTATACAGAAAGAATCTGATTTATCAGTGGAAAAAAATTTAAATTAATATTCATACCGTAAAAGTAAGTTAACTTTAATTGTTGATTTAATCAATGTTCAATAAGTTTATATGGATAAAAACCGATAATTTAAAATAGATAATGCTACAACAGGTGCAGTTTCAGTACGTAATACACGGTCCCCAATACACCAGTTCATAAATCCAGCTTGATTGGCTTGCGTAATTTCATTGTCACTTAAACCACCCTCAGGACCAATTAAGAGGGCTAGTTCAGGTTGTATCCCTGCCAATACATCTTTTTGTTCTTTTTCAGGAGCTAAAACAAATTTAGATACAGGAAGGTCAGATGAGTTTAACCATTCATGAAGAGAAATAGGTGCTAAAACTTCTGGAACTAAATTGAGTCCACATTGCTCACATGCTGCAATTGCAACAGCTTGCCAATGATCTAATTTTTTTTGATCGCGGTCGTATTTCAAACGCATTTCGCAACGTTCACTGGTCAAGAGCTGAATCTTACTGACACCAAGTTCAGTTGCTTTCTGAATGGCATAATCCATTCGGTCACCTTTACTCATGACCTGACCAAGTATGGCGTAAAAAGGAGCATTACGGTTTACAGGATTAAAATTCTCAATAGTGACAAACGCATTTTTTTTATTAATTTCGGTCAATGTCGCGAGATACTCACCACCTTGGCCATTAAATAGTATGGCTTGTTCTTGTAATTGTGCGCGTAAAACACGTACCCAATGATGGAAGACTGATTCAGTTAGTTGAATTATTGAGCCAACTGTAAGTTCAGTTTCGATAAAAAAACGATTCATTGGGTACGCCTTACAAAATTAATTTAAACCAAGGTCAACAACAAGCTGACGAGTTGGTTCGACTTGGTTCATTGAGTAGAAGTGTAAGCTTGGTGCACCACCTGCAATGAGGCGTTCGCATAGCTTAACAACAACTTCATGACCAAAAGCTTTAATACTTTCACTGTCATCGCCATAGGCTTGTAATTGCTTACGAATCCAGCGAGGAATTTCAGCACCAGTACCATCTGCAAAGCGGATTAAATTGCTTGCATTGGTAATAGGCATGATACCAGGAGCGACCGGAATGTTAATTCCAGCTTTTTCCAAACGCTCTATAAAATAAAAGTATGAGTCTGGATTAAAGAAGAATTGAGTAATTCCCGCATTGGCACCAGCTTGTACTTTTTCAATAAAACGTTGGATATCTGAGTCAAGGCTTTCGGCTTGAGGATGCATTTCTGGATAAGCCGCAACTTCAATATGAAAGTGGTCGCCTGAGTGCTCACGAATAAAACGTACTAAATCTTGAGCATAAGGAAGTTCGCCAAGACCAACCTGTCCAGATGGTAAGTCACCACGTAAAGCGACAATACGGTCAATGCCTTGAGCTTTGTATAAATCGAGTAGTTCAGCAATACGCGTCTTATCATCACCAATACAAGAAAGGTGAGGGGCAACAGGAGTGCCTTTACCATTGAAATCTTCAATAGCAGCAAGTGTGCGTTCACGAGTAGAACCACCAGCACCATAAGTAATCGAGAAAAACTCTGGATTTAATTGCTGTAATTCTTGGTGAACAATACGAAGTTTTTCAGCACCGGCATCAGTTTTTGGCGGAAAAAACTCAAAAGAAATAGGTGTACGTTTAGTCATGTCAAATCCTTGTAAACAGCGAAACATTTTTAGAAAAAAGGGCAGTCGGTTCACCGTCTGCCCTTATGTTCTTAGTATTTGTAAGCGTCAGATTTGAATGGCCCCTCAACAGCAACGCCTAAATAATCAGCTTGCTCTTGAGTTAACTGAGTGAGTACACCACCGAAACCTGCAACCATTGCAGCAGCAACTTCTTCGTCAAGTTTCTTAGGAAGAACTTCTACGCGAATTTTTGCAGCTTTTTCACTTGTAGGTAGGTCGGCAAATTTCTCTTGGAATAAGTGAATTTGACCTAAAACTTGGTTAGCAAAAGAACCGTCCATAACACGTGATGGGTGACCAGTTGCATTACCTAAGTTTACAAGGCGGCCTTCAGAAAGAAGGATAAGATAGTTGTTTTCGTCTTCTGAACGATAAACTTGGTGAACTTGTGGCTTAACTTCAACCCACTTGTAACCACGTAAATAAGCCGTGTCGATTTCTGTATCGAAGTGACCGATGTTACATACAACTGCACCAGCTTTTAAGCTGTCTAACATCGCTGCATCACACACATGGTAGTTACCGGTTGTTGTTACAACAAGGTCAGTGTTGCCAAGAAGATCGTGGTTAATGTCTTCTTTTTTACCTGTTTGTACGCCGTTTTTGTATGGAGATACAACTTCATAACCATCCATACATGCTTGCATTGCACAAATTGGGTCAACTTCAGTTACACGAACGATCATGCCTTCTTGACGTAAAGATTGAGCAGAACCTTTACCTACGTCACCGTAACCGATCACAAGCGCACGACGGCCAGATAAAAGCATATCTGTTGCACGTTTGATTGCGTCATTTAATGAGTGACGGCAACCATATTTGTTGTCATTTTTAGATTTAGTAACAGAATCATTTACGTTGATTGCAGGTACTTTTAAAGTGCCGTCTTTCCACATTTCGATAAGACGTTGAACACCTGTTGTAGTTTCTTCGGTAATACCGTGAATGCGCTCTAAAAGAGCAGGATATTTTTCATGAACAAGAGCAGTTAAGTCACCGCCATCATCCAAGATCATGTTGGCATCCCAAGGTTGGCCATTTACATTGATTTGTTGTTCAAGGCACCATACATATTCTTCTTCAGTTTCACCTTTCCAAGCAAAAACTGGAATACCGCGAGCAGCAATTGCAGCAGCAGCGTGGTCTTGAGTCGAGAAGATATTACAAGATGTCCAGCGAACTTCAGCACCTAATTCAACAAGCGTTTCAATAAGAACCGCTGTTTGAATAGTCATGTGGATACAACCAAGAATTTTTGCACCAGCAAGTGGTTTAGACGCTGCATAACGTTTACGTAAGCCGATCAAAGCTGGCATTTCTGCTTCAGCAAGTTTGATTTCTTTACGACCGTAGTCAGCAAGTGAGATGTCAGCAACTTTGTAATCTGTAAATGAAGCATTAACCGCGTTCATCAGGATCTCCTAGGAAAAAATAGTATTGATCATTCTGTTCGCGGATGCCGTTGTTGGTTAAAACGAGTGTTTAACCGATCGTCGAGCCTGGCAAAATGATCTTTAGTGCCGATCATTTGTCGCAGCATCCCTCGACTAGCGAAACATTGTACTTGGAAAAGCTTTTAGTGCCAATCCAGTTTTGTTTATTATCTGCGTAATTACGACTTTAGATCTAAATTATGGCCTTAAATATTCCCGAATCTTTGGCAACCCTCGAAGCGAACTGTGGCCTTTTTGCAGTTTGGATGGTACTTCAACATCATGGAGTACAAATTGATGTTGCTGAGCTGATTAAAGTTTGCCGCTATGACGATGAAGGAACTTATACGATTGCTTTAGCCGTTGCTTTAAAAAAGTTGGGCTTTGAGGTGTCATTTCACTCAGATCATGATCCTAACATTAGCCCAAGCGAACGCATGAGCTATAAAGAAGCAAAGATATTAAAAATACCAACTGGGCCAGCGCTGAGCTATCAAGATATTCAAACAGAGACTCAAAATGGAAAAATGGTGATTGTGTACTACGACACTTTAGAAGGGGTAGGGAATCAGTCGCTCATTTATTCTATAGATCAAAATGAAATCTGCTTTTTTGATAGTTTTGAGCCGATGTCGGCAGCAGTTTTTGAGAATCAACGTAAAGCAGAAGGTATTTGCCGTCAGGCTGTCGTAATTGGTGACCGTAATTTAAATATTCATTCGACTAAATTGAATTAAACTTAAATGAGCCAGTAAAGTGCTGGCTCATACTGAAGTTATTATTGTTGATATTCTTGAATGACTTCTAACGCAGCCCGGAAAGCTTCCTGAGTAGCAGGGGCACCGCAATATGGCAGGCTATGCAATAAAGTTTCCTGAATTTCTTCAACTGTACAACCATTGTTGAGTGCACCACGAACATGACCCTTGAGTTCTGTTGGTGATTTGAGTGCAGTTAACATTGCCAAAGTAATTAATGAGCGATATTTACGTGGCAGCACACCTTCACGTTGCCAAGTCGATCCCCATGCATGTTCATTAATCCAGTCTTGTAAAGGCTGGGTAAAGGGCACGGTATTTTCTTGGGCACGTTTTACAAAAGCTTCTCCCATCACTTCTGTGCGTACTTTTAATCCATTTTCGTAATCTTGCTTAGACATTAATTTCTCCTAAAAATAAAAGCGTCGATTGACGCTTTTATGGCTGTTTATTAATTAATGCGAATCAAAAATGATTGCAATAGTGAATTAGTGGAGGCATCAGTCACACTATTTGATGAGGATTTGATAAAGGCAGGACTTTATTTAGCTTTTCATCAAAAACATCGGTAAGCATGCTATCGAATCGAATTGCGTTGTACTGCAATAATTGTTGAGCTTCGCTTTCAGAAATAAAGCCTTCTTTTATCGCTTGCGCAATATTCTCTTCAAAAGTAAGACCCGTAAACTTGCCTTTGGATTCAGCTTTCTTAAACTTATCCCAAAGCGGTTCAATGGTTCTTAACATTTGGAACGTGTGCTCTAGACGGCCAGTGACATCATTAGGTTCAGTTGAATAGTACACATGGCGTTTGAGTTGCTCTCTAAACGGATGTTCTTCCATCATGAGTTCAGCAACTTGTTGTTTTAACTCATCGTCAGGTTTTGAAATCACACGACCTAACGGGAAGCATATCCATTTGACAAATGCTGCTGGAAGCTTGGCTGGGAAGTTGCCAAATAGTCCCCAAAATGCTTCCTGAATATTCAAAAATGCTTTTTGCAGTGCTAGTTTGGCATGAAGTTGTTCAGCTTCAGTTTTTTGTCCAGCCTCATAATATTTTAAAATTGCAGTGGCAATAAACAAGTGCGCGTGAATATCTGCCAAGCGGCCTGATAGCATTTCTTTACGCTTTAGATCTCCTGCGAGTAATCCTAGTGCCATATCGGAAACAAGTGAAAAATTGGCGCTAAAACGATTGATGGTTTTATAGTAACTTGCAGTGAATTGATCTGCTGACTGAGGCGCATCACTCGAACCACCCGTCCAACCATAAGCAAATGATCTAGCACCGCGGTTAAAGGTATAGGCTAAATGTTTAAACAACAAATCATCGAATTTTTGTACGGCATTGGCTTTGTCATCAGACTGAAGTAATTGCAATTCTTCAAAAAGATAAGGGTGACAGCGCATTGAGCCTTGACCAAAAATCATCAATGAACGGGTTAAAATGTTTGCACCTTCTACCGTAATGGCAATTGGAATCGCTTGATAGGTGAGAGCAAGGAAATTGCGTGGTCCAAGTTGAATTGCACGTCCTCCAGCAATATCCATTCCGTGATTAACCACTTTACGCATGGTTTCGGTTGCATAGTATTTTGCCATGGCAGTCATTACAGCAGGGGTTCCACCTTGGTTCAGACCGCATGTCACTAAATAACGGAATGCTTCAAGCATATAAGCATCGCTGGCAATTTCACTGCTTGCTTCTTGTACACCTTCAAATTTGCCGACAGAAATATTAAATTGCTGGCGAATTCTTGCAAATGCACCGACAGTGAGATAGCTCATTTCACCTGCGGCCGTGGCTAATGCGGGCAGTGAAATACCTCGGCCAACACCTAAGCATTCCATCAGCATGCGCCAGCCTTTACCGGCATTTTCTTGTCCGCCAATAATCCAGTCAATTGGAATGAAGACATCTTCACCTTCTACTGTCCCATTCATGAATGGAGAGCCCGGATAATGTCGTGCACCTATTTTTACGCCTGCATGATTGGCTGGAATTAAAGCGCAGGTAATCCCGTACTCAGTTTTAGTTTTATCTCCAAGTAAACCTTCGGGGTCATAAAGTTTAAATGCTAGACCGACCACTGTGGCAATTGGAGCGAGCGTAATCCAACGTTTAGAGAAATTCATGCGGAGCCCAAGAACTTGAGCACCTTCATATTCGCCATAGCAGACTACACCCGAATCTGGAATTGCACCTGCATCTGAACCTGCTTCCGGACTGGTTAAACCAAAGCATGGAATTTCTTCACCTTTAGCAAGTCCCGGTAGATATTGCTGCTTTTGCGCATCTGTACCGTAATGCATGAGTAATTCACCGGGTCCTAATGAGTTAGGAACCATACAACTCACCGCAGCAGTTAATGAACGCGAGGCAATTTTGCTCATAATGCGACTTTGAGCAAATGAGCTGAACTCTTTACCGCCAAAGGATTTTGGAATAATAAGGCCTAAGAAGCCTTTATCTTTAATGAACTGCCAAACTTCAGGAGGAAGGTCTTTTAATTGATGGTGAATTTCCCATTCATCCAGCATGCTACATAGCACTTCAACTTCATTATCGATAAAACTTTGTTCTTCTGGTGAAAGTGTAGGATAGGGATATTTTTCAAATTGCGACCAATCTGGAGCCCCCATAAATAACTCTTTTTCCCACCAGCATGTTCCTGCTTCTAAGGCTTCTTGTTCAGTGGTACTGATGCTCGGCATTGAGTTGGCCAGAGTTTTATATGCAGGTTGGGTAATTAAGTTAAACCGTAAAGGTTTAAACAAAATAATAATGCTAAGTGCAATAAGGGGAATCCCTAAAAGTAATGCCCACGGCGTTAAAATGAAAGCAGTAAGTATGGCTACAGCAATCGTAATAACACTACCAGTGACTCTATTTAGGTTAAAAAAGAAAATTGCCCATATTGCAACAAGCTGAATGACAATACTTAAAACAAAGAGTAGGAAAATCATACTTGCTCCTTGCTAGATAAGCCCTCAAGTTAGAAATAATAAAAAAGCGAGGAGAGATTTAAGGCTTAACTAGCGAATTTTTTAATGCTGTTTAAATTTGATTTTTTATGTCGCAATTGATGTATATGCTAGAGCAGGGATATATCGTGCTTTTAGGTATAAAATATTTTTGAATGAAAGTGTAATGGCTTGTTTTATCGATTTGTCAAGAAATGTTATTGATTTTCTTGTATAAATAAAAAAGCCCTCATAATCTGAAGGCCTTTTTAATACTTATGAAGTGTTAAGCTTCGATTGCTTGTACCGCAATTTTTTTCGCAGGATCTACCTTGCGACGAACTTCAGGAACAGGTTCACCATAGTATTGGCGATCAGCAAAATAGCTTGAACGAACCATTGGTGCAGACCAAATATTTCTAAAGCCAAGTTTACGGCCATGCTCTGCATAACGTTCAAATTCTTCTGGTGTTACAAAACGGTCAATTGGTGCATGCTGTTTAGAAGGCTGCAAGTATTGACCAATAGTGACATAGTCGACATCGTGAGCACGTAAGTCATCAAGCAATGCAATGACTTCTTCTTCAGTTTCACCAATACCCACCATCAAACCACATTTTGTTGGGATATCTGGGCAGTATTCTTTAAACATTTTTAATAAGTTTAAAGAGTGTTGATAATCTGAACCTGGGCGCATCGCTTTATATAGACGTGGCACAGTTTCAATGTTGTGGTTAAATACGTCTGGCGGACATTCAGTCATAATGCGTAAAGCAATATCCATACGTCCACGGAAGTCTGGTACTAAAATTTCAAGTAATGTATTTGGGCTAAGTGCGCGAGCTTCTTTAATACAGTCCACAAAGTGTTGTGCACCGCCGTCAAGCAAGTCATCACGGTCAACCGAAGTGATTACTGCGTATTTGAGCTTAAGATTGGCAATTGTCTCTGCCATGTGGCGTGGTTCATCAGGGTCCAATGCATTTGGACGACCATGCGCTACGTCACAGAAAGGGCAACGACGTGTACAAATATCACCCATGATCATGAATGTTGCTGTACCACCGCCAAAGCATTCTGGAAGGTTCGGACAAGCTGCTTCTTCACAAACGGTATGGAGTTTTTGAGCACGTAAAGTCGTTTTAATACGCTGAACTTCTTCTGGTGCCGTCATCTTGACACGAATCCAGTCAGGTTTACGCGGCACTTCAACCGTAGGTACAACTTTTACAGGAATTCTTGCGACTTTTTCTGCGCCACGAAGTTTTACACCCTGTTCAGGTTTACGGTGTTCTGACATATTTAACTTTTCCACTCGTTTATAGAGACATTGACATTGTATTATAGCGGACTTCTACAAGTAATAGCGGAAAATAACTATTCATATAATAAATGTGGCTATTCAGAAATATAGGGTTGAGAAATACATAAATTCACCGCATATTAGCCATAATTTATTATAAAATATGGTCATTCAACAGAGGAAGGAGCTTTCAATGCCACGTAAAAAAGAGGTCGTTAGTGGGAATTTCGTTAAGTACGATGCGGTAGTTCTCGGTTCTGGACCTGCAGGTGAAGGCGCGGCAATGAAGCTTGCAAAAGCTGGTAAGCGTGTTGCAATTGTAGATGTACGTGATCAACTCGGTGGTAACTGTGCACACGTAGGAACCATTCCAAGTAAAGCATTACGTCAAACAGTTTCTAGCATTATTCGCTATCAGCGTGATCCAATGTTTCAAAAAGTAGGTGAATGGAAACAGTTCACTATGAAACAGGTCTTGCGTAATGCGCACAAAGTGATTCAACAACAGGTTGATACGCATACACGCTTTTATGACCGTAACAAAATTGGTGTCTTTCACGGTCGTGCATATATTCAAGACAAAAATACAGTTTTAGTTTTTAGCCACGAAGGCATTAAAGAAACAATTATCTGTAAGCAAATCGTGATCGCGACAGGTAGTCGTCCTTATCATCCGCAAGGTCTTGATTTTGACCACCCACGTGTATTTGATTCGGACAAAATTCTTGATCTTGATTACTCAATTCAAAAAATCATTATTTACGGCGCAGGTGTTATTGGCTGTGAATATGCCTCAATCTTTATTGGTTTAGACCATAAAGTTGACTTGATCAATACTCAACAAAAACTCTTAAGTTATCTAGATGATGAAATTGCCGATGCTTTGTCTTATCACTTACGTGAACAGGGCGTGTTGATTCGTCACAATGAACAAATGGATCATCTTGAAACATTTGATGACCACGTTGTTCTACATTTACAAAGTGGTAAAAAGATTAAAGCTGATGCGATTCTTTGGTGTAATGGCCGTTCAGGTAACACAGAAGGTTTAGGTCTTGAAAATGTTGGGTTGGTACCAAATAGTCGTGGTCAACTTTCTGTAAATGATCAATATCAAACTGAAGTTGAAAACATCTATGCTGCTGGTGACGTGATTGGTTGGCCTTCACTTGCTTCGGCTGCCTATGACCAAGGGCGCTGTGCTGGTGCAAACATGAGTGGTGAAGATGCGAAGCCAGTACGTGATATCCCTACAGGTATTTATACCATTCCGGAAATCTCATCTATTGGTAAGAATGAACAGGAATTAACGGAAGAGAAAATTCCGTATGAAGTCGGTCAGGCTTCTTTCCGTCATTTAGCGCGTGCACAAATTACCGGTGATACAGTAGGTGAGTTGAAGATTCTTTTCCATCGTGACACTTTGGAAATTTTAGGTATTCACTGTTTTGGTAATAATGCTGCTGAAATTATCCACATTGGACAAGCAGTTATGCACAGCCCAAACAATACTTTGAAATATTTTGTTGAAACGACATTTAACTATCCAACCATGGCTGAAGCATACCGTGTAGCTGCACTTAATGGTATGAATCGTTTATTTTGATTTTAAATAAGTTTTTCATGAAAAAGCCCGCAAACTTGCGGGCTTTTTTATTTTTATTAGACCATATGTTTTTTATATTTTTATGACAATGTACAGAGTGATTTCAGCGTCTCATCCCTCTAGTGTGCACAAAATGCTTGATTAAAATATTCAAACAAATCAGGTGTCTGTTTCCATAAAACAATAGATAAAACCAGAAGAGCTAAGATGAGGAAAGTCACAATTGTTTTCAAAAGTACGGCATTATGCGTCATGAATAACAGCCTCCTCATTTACAAAGAAATGTACGATTACCCCTAATATACTCAATGCGATAGAACAGAGCCAAATCGCATTGTAATTACCTGTTAAATCATGGTTAACACCACCAAGCCAACCACCAAAGAAAGACCCGACTTGATGGGTGAAAAATACAATACCACTTAACATTGAAAGGTATTTAACACCAAACATATTTGCCACGATACCATTGGTGAGAGGAACCGTAGAAAGCCATAGAAGCCCCATGATAATACCGAAAGCATATACTGTATAAGTGCTTAGAGGTAACAATAAGAAAGCAATGATTGCGATGCCGCGGCTACCATAAAGTGCCATTAATAACTTAGGTTTCGAGAAACGATCTCCTAACCAGCCTGCGCCATAAGTTCCTACGATATTAAATAATCCGACTAAAGCAAGAAACACCGTACCTGTAGCGGCATCAAAGCCGTGGTCGATTAAATAACCTGGTAGGTGAACACCCAAAAAGACAACTTGGAAGCCACATACTAAAAAGCCTAAAGCTAACCACCAAAAAGGTTTATGTTTTCTAGCAATATTCAGTACTTGTTTAAAGGTGAGCTGAGGTTGGGCAATTGCTTTTGGGGTTTGGTTGCTTGGCCCTTTTAACATCCATGCTAGAGGCATAATAAGAGCGATTAATAGCGCACTTACCATTAAAGCTGACGACCATCCCACTGTCTTAAGTAAGAGAAGGGTAGAAGGCAGCATAATAAATTGGCCAAAAGAACCAGCTGCACTAGCAATACCCATTGCCATACTTCTTTTTTCTGGCGGAGTAGCTCGGCCTACTGCGCTAAGCAAAACTGTAAAAGAGGTTGCTGATAAAGCTAAACCAATAATAAGACCTAAGCTTAAATTCAAAATGAGTACACTTGAACTAAAAGCCATTAAGAGTAAGCCAAGGGTATAAAGTAATCCGCCGACTGTTACCACAACTTTACTGCCATATTTATCTGCAATTGCCCCAGTAAAAGGCTGAACTGCACCCCAGATTAGATTTTGCATGGCAATTGCTAGACTAAAAACATGCTGTCCCCAACCGAACTCATGACTCATCGGGACTAAATAAAGCCCAAAGCCATGTCGTACACCTAGTGACAAAGCCAAAATAATGGCACTTCCAATGAGCATATAAATGAGTGATTGGGAAAACTGATGGCTTGTTTTAGTCATTGTGAGTAGAAAATTATAAGAATGTGATAAATCATTGTAGAAGATATATCGAATAATATCGATATATCTATAAAATTATTTTAAGAAAAATTAAAAAGTATCTTAGAGATTTCGGATTATTATGAAAAAGGTGAAGAAGCAAAAATCATTTGTGATTTCTGCTTCTTATCAGAATTAAGCTGCTGAATTGCGTTCAAGTAGAGCTTGTTCAAAAAGTATTTTTTCTTTTTCTTTGTGCTCGGTTGTGAAGCGAATCAAAATTACACTACAGCCTGCAACCATAACCAGTCCACCTAAAATAAATAGACAAGTTTGAATATCAAGTACGCCTTTTAGTAAGAAACCAGCTGCTACTGCGCCCACATTTCCACCTGCGCCAATAATGCCTGCGACGCCGCCTAATGCATTTCGGTCAATAAAAGGGACTAGTGCATATGTTGCTCCGCAAGCCATATGGGTAAACAATGCAAAAACTGTCATGGAAATAATTGCAAGAGCTACGACGTTCATTTGAGAGAAGAGTATTAAGAATAAACCTTCACCTAAAATCATCAGTACAAGTACTTTAGTACGTCCGTCTAAACCTTTTTTAAGTGCGACTTTATCGGAAATAATACCGCCTAATGCACGTGCAAATAAGGCAAGAAGGCCAAATATACCTGCGGTTAACCCTGCTGTTTTTAAATCCATTTTGAATTGGTCAACATAGTACATTGCGGCAACATTATGGATGAAAATTTCAATACCAAAGCAAGCACCATAAGCGAGGAATAAAATCCAGACACGGTAGTTACGAGCCGCTTGCATTAAGATTGCCATGCCACCTTTTTTACCGCTACCCACCTCAATACCTTGTGCACGAACTTCTTTAAAGTTTCCTTGAGGACAGTCTTGGGTAAGTTTCCAGTAAAGAACCCCAACAATTACCATCATTACGCCTGGTACGATTAATGCAACGCGCCAACCCATAGTTTGCTCGACACCGAACATTACAATTGCACCGAGTAATAAAGGCATTAGAGCTTGTGTTGCACCACCGCCAGCATTACCCCAACCCGCAGCAGCTGCATTTGCTGTGCCTACGACATTTGGTGCAAACATGATACTGGTATGATATTGCGTAATGACAAAGCTTGCGCCAATTGCACCGATGAGTAAACGGAAGAAAAGAAAAGATTCATAGCTGTTGGCAGCGGCAACACCAAATACAGGAATACTGCCCAGTAAGAGAAGGGTGGTGTAAGTAATACGCGGACCATATTTATCACAAAGTGGTCCGACAGCAAGCCGCACTAAAATTGTAATTGCAACGGCGGCAATATTAATATTGGCAATTTGATCTTTGGTTAAGCCGAACTCACCTTTAATAACGGGCATTAATGGAGCGCAAGCAAACCATGCGAAGAAGCAGACAAAGAACGCGAGCCAAGTCATGTGGAAAGCACGCATGGCTGGGGTTGAAAAACTGAATAATTTAATTTCAGTCGCTTTTTTTGCATCTAAATTAATATTTGAAGACATACGCCGTCCCCCTGAACTGAACGAAATTTTAATTTGCACGACAAAATGAATTGTCTATTTGCATACCGATCAGAGCGGACATCTTTGGCCGTCTTGGTTTATCCATTGAATCGCCATTGATTCATCATGTCATAAATAAAGCAAAGGTCGTGCCAAAAGATAATTTTTACTAAAAGGAAAATCTTAGTTTTTAATTTTATTAGGTTAGTTGTCTAACATAAAAATGATTAGAGAAAAGGAATTAAAAGAAGAGGTGTTAATCAAAAATAAAGAAGGTTGAACTTAGTAAATATGATCCTAAAAAATGCTCATTTTTTTGGCATTTTGGTTTAAAAAGAAGCAATTTTGGTGGGATAAAAAAGCTATAAAAGCTTAAGTAAAGCTTTTATAGCTTGTGTGCTTTTGAGATTTAGAATCGGTAACCAATACCGGCATAACCTAATATTGGATTAATTTCGATATCTGCTTTTGCATTAATTAACTCACCGTACTTGGCATCATTGACTGTAATTGTTGTATCCGTTTTTAAGTGAGCATAAGACACAGAACCAACAGCATACCATTTGTCATTAAAGTCATAGGTGAAACCTAAAGTTGCTACGGGTGCAATTGCGTCGGATGCCTCAAGATCTACTTTAGGATCACCAGAGCTAGTTTTTCTTTCTAAAGCAGCACCCGATTTACCATCTTTAATATTGACAATCATATGCCCAGCATTTACTAAGTCATTTTCAATTTCAGGATTTATTTCTAATTCATTGAAATATGCATACATCACACCTAGTCCAACATAAGGTCTGAATTTATTTACGCCAGTTTTGCCAAAGTGATATTGTAATTCAAATGCTGGTGTCCAAGCTCGAGCTGATGCCGCACTCCCATGTGCTTCAAGATCGGTAATAAAAATATTATTTTCAAGTTCCATAGAACCAAGAATTCCACCAGCAGGTTTTGCAGTAGCGGAAAAAGGTGCATAAATCTTACCTTTACCTTGTAGATCGACTTTAGGCGGAATCCCTGCTTTTACTTCTAATGAAATATTATCCGTAAAAAAGTAATTTGTCATAAGACCGAGAGTAGTTACATCATCTGCTTCTAAGCCCGTATTCTCAGCTTCCCATTGACTCAAACCGCGAATTTCAGCTGTTCCACTTAACCATGCGGGAATAGTATCAGTACCTAAACCAATAACATCAATAAGTTCTTCAAGAACGACATTACTATTACTATCGGAAATATTGTCTTGAATAGTTTTTACTTTAATATCTCCGACCTTAGATTGCTCATTTTCCTTAACAGAAGTGTTAATCCTAAAAGGCTGGGCTTTTCCTGTTGGTTTGACATATAAAGGACCAGCTGAGACTGAAAAACGTTTGAAACCATCACCATCTTTTAAACTAAAATATGGGGAAGCGGCGGAAGTGACTGTTGGCAGAGCAAATAAGGCAGCTGTCATACAAAATAATGACTTTTTCATCATAAAAGGACTCCATGTCCGAGCATTTGTTTACTGATTTTTATTGAGCCCACCATAACGCGTTTTATTGAAAAAATTGTGTATTAAAAATTAATAATTGTAATTTTTTTGAAATATTTGTTTATATTTGGAAATATTTATTAATAAAAAGTACAAAATAAAAAAGAAAAGGCTACATAAAGCAGCCTTTTATTAATTTTGATTAAATTATTGATTAAAGCGTGAAAGATCTTCTTCTGGGCGAGCTGTTAATACTTCAATCCCTGTTTTAGTGACTAAAATAGTATGTTCATATTGAGCTGAAAGTTTATGGTCTTTGGTTACAACTGTCCATTTGTCACCAAGCAATTTGGTTTGCCAAACACCCGCATTTACCATAGGTTCAATAGTGAAAGTCATACCAGCTTCTAAACGCATGCCGGTACCAGCTTGGCCATAGTGCAACACTTGAGGTTCATCATGGAAAACGGTACCAATGCCATGACCACAATATTCACGCACTACGCTAAAACGCTCTGATTCGACATATTTTTGGATGGCATGTCCAATATCGCCTAAATACGAACCATCTCTAACTGTTGCCATTCCGCGATACATCGCTTCTTGAGCTACTTTACATAAACGATTTGCCAGAATAGAAGTTTCACCACCCACGATATACATCATGTTGGTATCGCCATGATAACCATCTTTAATGACGGTCACGTCGATGTTAAGGATATCGCCGTTTTTTAAGATTTTATTTTCAGAAGGAATACCATGACATACAACATGGTTAACCGAAGTACAGATAGAGTGTTGAAAAGCAGGGCGTCCTGGCGCACCACCGTAACCTACACAGGCCGGAATAGCGTGCTGTACATTTTCAATATGATTACGACAAATCGTATCAAGCTCGAGTGTGCTTACACCAGCTTTAATATGCGGCTTGATCATATCTAGAACTTCAGCCGCCAGTCGTCCTGCAATGCGCATTTTTTCAATTTCATCTGGAGTTTTGATTAATCGACGTGGAGCTGTATAAGTACTGTTCATGATCTCTAAAAACTTTTGGTAATTTACAAGCGTCTATGGTATAAATAGCCGCCCATTTTATCAAATGCTTTTCGTGAATATCTTTTACGAAGAATTTTGATAGGTGGAGTAAAAATCCGCACATATATCGTCACATTACTCTGGGTGCCCGTAAAAAGGTGGAGAATGCGGATATATGGAGGCCTAACCCAACTTTTAAGGTAAAGAAAATGGCAGATTACAACGTAAGCATGCGCGACCTTCTTCAAGCAGGTGCGCACTTTGGTCACCAAACTCGTTTCTGGAACCCAAAAATGCGTCAATACATTTTTGGCGCGCGTAACAAAATTCACATCATCAACCTTGAGCACACTGTTCCTGCGTTAAATGATGCTTTGAACTTCGCTAACCAATTAGCAAGCAAAAAGAACAAAGTTTTGTTCGTTGGTACAAAACGTGCTGCTTCTAACATCATCCGTGAACAAGCTCAACGCGCTGGTCAACCATACGTAGATCACCGTTGGTTAGGTGGTATGTTGACGAACTGGAAAACACTTCGCCAATCTATCAACCGTTTAAAAGATCTTCAAACTCAATCTCAAGACGGTACTTTTGCTAAGCTTACTAAACGTGAAGCTTTAGAACGTACTCGTGAGATGGAAAAACTTGAGCGCTCTTTAGGCGGCGTTAAAAACATGGGTGGTTTACCTGACGCATTATTTGTAATCGACGTTGATCACGAAGCGATTGCAATCAAAGAAGCGAAAAACTTAGGTATTCCTGTTATCGGTATCGTTGATACAAACTCTAACCCAGACAACGTAGATTACGTTATTCCTGGTAACGACGATGCGATCCGTGCAGTAACTTTATATGCTTCAGCTATGGCTGATGCAATTCTTGCTGGTAAAGAATACGCTCAATCTCAAGCGAACGCTCAAGCAAAAGGCGATGACGCTGCGAAAGACGCTTCTGAGGCTTAATGCGTTTTGACGCAGGCTTGTCATTTTTGCGACATGTAATGGTGGCAAATTAAGCGTCGAGAGTGCAAACGGCCCAGAGTTTCTTTGGGCCGTTTTTGTTGAACAGATTTATTTTCTACCGATTTTAGGAGATCAACATGACTGCAATTACTGCAAGCATGGTAAAAGAATTACGTGACCGTACTGGTCTTGCAATGATGGAATGCAAAAAAGCATTAACAGAAGCGAACGGTGACATCGAACTTGCTATTGATAACCTTCGTAAATCTGGTCAAGCTAAAGCTGCTAAAAAAGCTGGCAACATTGCTGCTGACGGTGCAATCACTATCGTTCAAGACGGTAATAAAGCGATCTTAGTTGAAGTAAACTGTCAAACTGACTTCGTTGCTAAAGACGAAAACTTCTCTAACTTTGCACACACAGTTGCTGCTGCTGCATTAGCTGCTGGCGAAACTGATGCTGCTAAAATTGCTGAATTAAAATTAGCTGATGGCCAATCAGTTGAAGAAGCTCGTATCGCGCTTGTTCAAAAAATCGGTGAAAACATCCAAGTTCGTCGTGCGAAAATCGTTGAAGGCGAACAATTGGCTATCTATAAACACGGTTTAAAAATCGGTGTTGTAGTTTCTTATACTGGTGATGCTGACACTGGTAAAGGTATTGCAATGCACGTTGCTGCATTCAACCCAGTAGCAGTAAATGCTGAAGCTGTTCCAGCTGACCTTATCGCTAAAGAGAAAGAAATTGCTGAAGCGAAAGCGTTAGAATCTGGTAAACCAGCGAACATCGTTGAGAAAATGGTAACTGGTTCTGTTGAGAAATACTTAAACGAAGTTGCTCTTGACCGTCAAATGTACGTTATCGACAACGAGAAAAAAGTTGCTGACGTATTAAAAGCGACTGGTACAAATGTTGCTAACTTCGTACGTTTCGAAGTTGGTGAAGGTATCGAGAAAAAAGCTGAACTTAGCTTTGCTGAAGAAGTTGCTGCTGCTCAAGCTGCTGCGAAGTAATTCGTATCTTCAAAAAAAGCCCCCTATGGGGCTTTTTTTATCTCTGTTGAAAACGGAATATAAAGATGACAAATAAAAAGAATCTAGGTATTGGCGGCATAATTGTTTTATTGATTGCTGCATATTTGGGTCTGGACTTATCTGGGCATAAAAACAATTCGACACCATCATCAAGCATACCTGCGAATCAGCGTACTGAAACGACGTTTTCAAATGATGGAGTAGATACCATAAAGGCTGCTTATGAACGTAGACAAAGTAACGTTCAAGTGCAGGGTAGTGGTCGAGTAAAAGCAATCTTAAAAGAAGATAATGATGGGTCGAGACACCAGAAATTTATTCTGATATTAAAAAATGGACTTTCAATTTTAGTAGCACATAATATTGATTTAGCACCAAAAATTGAAGATTTAAGAAAGGGTGATATTGTCGAATTTAACGGGGAATATGAATATAACGAAAAAGGTGGAGTATTACATTGGACGCATCATGATCCACAGAACCGCCATGAAAATGGTTGGTTGAAACATAATGGTCGTATTTACCAATAGAAAATAGGGTATCCATTTCCGCATAACAGCAATTTTGTTCTATGCATCTTTTTAAAACATGCTATGTTTTTTTGTAGATAAATAGATGAGATGTATATATGCACCGGGAACAGGCTGACTACTTGCATTTGCGAGAGTTGGGCGGTTTAGAATTATTAAAAGCACATTATCACCAAACACAGTTTTCAAAGCATACTCATGAAGGATATTGTATTGGTGTCATTGAAGAGGGTGCACAGTCTTTTTTTAGGACGGGTCAGCTACATGTTGCCCCTAAAGGTGACATTATTTTGGTTAATGCAGATGAAATTCACACCGGCTCATCTGCTGTCGAATCGGGCTGGCGTTACCGTGCAATCTATCCTACACCCGAAATGCTTGCTGAAGTAAGCCAAGATTTTTTTGAGCAAGGCCATGGGGCACCTTGGTTTCCGCAAGCTGTAATTCAGGACTTGGGATTATCTCAACAACTCTGTTTATTATTTGATTTATTAGAACAAAAAGACAATTTTTTGCTTAAAGAAACCATGTATTTATCGACATTGGCATGCTTAATGGTGCGTCATGGTAAGTCAAGACACACCTTTTGCGAGTTACCAGAAGCTTATTCAAAAGTATTAAAAGTTAAAGATTTGTTAGCTGATATGCCTGAAAAGAATTTTTCTTTGCAGGAATTGGCTGATATGGTCGGGTTAAGTGCATGGCATTTTTTAAGACAATTTAAAAAACATGTGGGTTTACCGCCTCATGCATGGTTAGTACAGGCGCGTTTGCAAAAAGCGAGACAATTATTAAAACAAGGCGTTCAAATTGTAATGGTTGCACAGCAATGTGGTTTTTCTGATCAAAGCCATTTTAATCGTCATTTTAAGAAGGCGATGGGTGTTACACCAACCCAATATGTGGCGAGTCTTAATCTTTAAAATTTATTTGCAGTGCTAACCGCAATTTTGTTCAAGCGAAGCTGAGCTAAATACCAGAAAATCTATAAATAATAACTGTTATAGATGTCTAGGGATGAATACTCATTTAAATCAATCTATTAGATTTTCTAAAAGCCGACCACCGCATCTTTTTTTACGAGGGGTGATAGATATATTGCCACTATCTATTTCGGTTATACCATGGGCTATTTTAGCTGGATCAATGGCAGTTCATGCGGGTTTATCATTTTATAAAGCACTAGCGATGTCAGGAATTGTGTTTGCTGGCGCTGCGCAATTAGTAAGTTTAAGCATGGTGATGGAAGGTGCATCGTTATTAACCATCTATGTCACTATTTTCTTTCTTACTGCTCAACATTTTATTTATGCTTTAACTTTAAGAAATGACATTTCTATTTTGCCTCTCTCAAAAAGATTAACTTTTGGTTTTCTGCTTACCGACGAATTATTTGCAGTAAGTGTTCCTAATGAGAAAAAAAATCCTCAATACTTATTCGGAGCAGGTCTTTGCTTTTATTTATTTTGGGTGGTTTTTAGTTTAGTGGGTATTTTATTAGCAACGGCGCTACCTAACTTATTAAATTATCATTTGGATTTTTCCATTATTGCTATTTTTGTTGCCATGATTGTTCCTATGTGTAAAGGGAAGCCTGTAATGGCAGGCATTTTAATGACTTGTGTCAGTGGTTTTGTGCTTAAATTTTTTCATATAGAAGGTGCCATTCTAATTTCTGGTTTATTGGGGATGTTTATTGCGGTAATAGTCGAAAATAAAATGGGAGAAAAATAAAATGTCATGGCTTATGATTTTAGGACTGGCAGCTATCGTATTTTTTAATCGTTATTATTTTTTGGAACCAAACGTAAAAGTTAAATTACCAGTACTTATGAATAAAATGTTGAATTATTCAGCTCCTTGTTTATTAAGTGCTATTTGTATTCCAGTAATTTTTTTTGAAAATAATGAATTAAGAGGATTTTTAGATAATCCTTACTTATACGCAACGATATTTTGTACTGTCGTGGCTTTCTATTTTAAAAAAGTGTTACCGAGCGTTCTGCTGAGCCTAGCATTTTTTTATTTTATAAATTTTCTAATAAATCATTAAGTTAAAGCTGAATCTTTTTAGGATTCAGCTTCTTCAAAATTTATTGAGCAATCAGTTTCTTTTGACGGCTTTTCCAATGAGGTAATATCTTTGCAAGATAAGCATCCATACACCAGACCGGACCAATCAAGAGAAATTGCAAATCTTTAAAGAAAGAAGGTTTTTTTCCTTCAACTTTATGTCCATAAAATTGTCCAATCCAGGCAAACACAAAAAGAGCAATATAAAATCCTACACCTACTGGTAGAACATAAATAAGCCATGCCATCACAACAAGTAGAGCAGCCATTGCTACTGCAAGTACAAGATCAAGCCGAGCATAAAAAATGAGTGTCAGTACTACGAGTAAAGCGGTGAGTAGGGCACTAAAGTGAGCAATAATTCCAATAATCGAAAATAAAATAGCTGGAACACATACCCAGTGAATTTTCTTATTTATCGGGTTTTGATGACTTTCACTATATTCATCAAACCATTCACCGATAGATTTCATAGACCTTGTTCTCCTTGTCTAATTTTGAGTCATTCTTTTTCTGTTTATATTTTATCCTCTCGTTATCGGGAGAGACAAGACAAGTTGTATATCGACATGTTTGTTAAATCAAGTAAGCCTAAAATTTAAAGTTTATTCACTTCGGCACAAAAATGAAAAACAGCACTGAAGAAAGGGGAGGATGAGCTCAAAAATTTCAGGTTATTTATTTGTGATTTTGAGAGAGTCGAATCCTCAAAAAAAACTCATTTTCATGAAGAATGGGAAAATAATAGAAAAATACTCAACTCATCTTGTCTTAAAACGCGTTAAACAACTCTTTTTAGACTAAAGTGGTACTAGGGTAGCGGAATTATTTTAAAATGGCTGTAATCGAAAAATATGCGCAAAAATCGATAAAGAATAAATCAGTGTGTTTTTGGGTTAAAAAATAATCATTTTTGTAATGAAAAAACGAATCTAGACACAAAATTTTTATAGGGTTTTTTTGCTCTTTTTATATTAAAAAAGCCACAACTTAACTGGTGGCTTTTTCATGAACTCGAGGAGTAATCGCTTATGAAGTAGGACCGTCTACACGCTCAATACTTACTTTAGCAGTACCAGCATTGGTAATACCAAGGCGTTTAGCTGCACCGTATGATAAATCAAGCACACGATTACCATGGAAAGGACCACGATCGTTTACTTTTACCACTACGCTTTTGCCATTGTCTTTGTTGGTGACACGGATATAACAGTTAAGCGGTAAGCTACGGTGAGCAGCAGTAAGTGCATTCATATCGAATGTTTCACCACTTGCAGTTTTACGGCCATGAAATTGACGACCATACCACGATGCCATGCCAGTTTGGCTAAACTTACGAACAGTATTTGAAGCTACTGTGTTAAGTTTTTCAATCACTGAAGGCTCATCTTCAGGGATTTCAATTTTAGCTGCGATAGCTTGACGACGGATTTGATCGCCAGAACGTTCAGTGATTGAAAGACTGTTAATGTTAGAGAAACGAGAATTAAAGTTTTGAGTATCTTTACTCAACACACGAGCAGCTAAATTTGCATTTGGACCATCTACATCGCTATTTAATGATGATGATTGCATCATTTCAGCGTGCAGTGGGGCCATGCTTAAACTAGCCGTCAGTGCAAGAATGTATTTCAGCGATAACTGCATTTATATAAACTCCTGAGAACATGCACTTTTTCATTTAGCCAAAGAGCTAAAAATTGAAGTGAACATGCCTAATTATTCACTTTTGCAATTGCTTGATTGGGGTGGATAATATTCATCGCTTACGGAGAGTGTCTAGTCTTTAACGAGAAATAGTTACAAAAAGGGCAAAAACTTACAGTTTTAGGTTAAAAAATAACCAAATATGTAACAAGGTATTTAAAATGTATGTATTGTGATCGATTTAACAAAAATATTTATTGACTTTTACATAAACTCATCAAAAAGCTAGCCTATCGGCTAGCTACTTCTGTACCTAACAACCATACGGCAGTCGCATACATTCGGCTTTTGTTATAAGTCGTAATTACTTGAAAGTTCGGATAGGTTAAATAGTAAATTGGACCGTTATAGTCTTGTAATTGAATAACATTTACCATATCTAAGTCATCAATTTTGACTAACGGATTTAAAGGGGAAATCCCTTGATTTTTTAGTGCACCATACGGAGTGGGCTGGGTCAAATCTTTAGCAATGATACTTTCCGGATTTGAACCTGTGTAACGAGCCATAAAACCAATAGGTTGATCGCGTTGCCAGCCTTGTTTTGCTAAGTAATTTGCGATTGAACCAATCGCATCTTCTGCAGAGTTTCGTAGGTCGATATGACCATTACCATCAAAGTCGACCCCGTACTTACTAATGTTGCTTGGCATAAACTGCGGGAAGCCAATGGCACCAGCATAAGAACCTACAATACTATTGGTTGGATAACCTTCTTTGTAAGTCCATGCAATGAGAGCAGCTAACTCATCGCCAAAATATTCAGCACGGCGTGGGTAGCCAAAAGCTAACGTTGCAAGTGCATCACGAGTAATAAACGAGCCTTTATTGGCTCCATAACCTGTTTCAACACCTAAAATGCCTAGAATAACCGCTTGAGAGACACCAAATTGTTGTTCAGCACGATTGAGAGCATCGGCATATTGGTTTTTAAAGCGGACACCACGTTGAATAGTACCTTCGACTAAAAACATAGAGCGATAGTCGTACCAAGGCTTACTTTCACCAGGGCGAGTCATAATATTTATAATGTTTGGTAAATTTTTTGCACCATTCATAGCGGCGTCAACCTGTTCACCGCTTAAGCCATAAGTGCTCATGGCTTTTTGTTTAAAATTTAAATAGTTAGGATGAGTTACAAAATCATTGGCCTGAGCAAAATGACTTGTGCTAATAAGGCCAGTACACAAGGCAAGCACTTTTAAAGTTTTATTAACAAATTGAGACAACATATCTTTTTTAAATTCCAGATTATCGATGTGTATGAATAGACATGACTAAACCAAAAGTGGCCATTAAAGTAATAATAGCGGTACCGCCATAACTCATAAAAGGTAAGGGAACACCCACTACAGGTAAAATACCACTGACCATTCCTGCGTTTACAAATACATAAACAAAAAAAGACAAACCAAACGCGCCAGCCACTAATCGGCCATAATTATGAAAGCTTTGTAAACCGATTTGAAATGTTCTAAAAATAATGGCCGAATAAAGAATTACTAATATAAGTACACCAATTAAACCGAATTCTTCTGAGTAAGCAGCAATAATAAAGTCAGTATGGCCTTCTGGTAAGAAGTGTAAATGTGATTGAGTACCTTCGAGGAAACCTTTACCTGAGAACCCACCAGAACCGATTGCTGTTTTGGACTGAATAATGTTCCAGCCTGTTCCTAAAGCATCCGCTTCTGGGTCAAGCAACGTTAATACTCGTTGACGTTGATAGTCGTGTAAAAGGAATTCCCATGCAATTGGAATCACAATAGCTGCACAAGCTGCTGCTGCACCGATCATGCGCCAAGATAGCCCACTTAAGAACAGTACAAAAATCCCACTTGCTAATACTAATAGTGATGTTCCTAGGTCAGGCTGTTCTGCAATAAGTAAAAATGGAACACCAATTAACATTAAAGACAAAATAACCTGCGAGAAGCTAGGAGGAAGAGGTTTGCGAGCTAAAAACCATGCAACCATCATTGGCATGCCAATTTTCATAAATTCGCTGGGTTGAACACTCCCGAACCCCGGAATATCGATCCAGCGCTGCGCACCCATGCGAACTTCACCAAAAACCATAACGCCAATTAAGGAAAACAGGCCAAATAAATAAAAATAAGGTGAAAAAGCTTGATAAACCTTGGGTGGAATTTGCGCTAGGCTAATCATGACCAGAAAGCCGATACCAAAGCTCATGGCCTGTTTACTGACGAGTCCCACATCTTGTGCAGATGCACTATAAAGTACCGTTAAACCTAACAATGCATTTAGGAATAAAAATAGGCATAACCAAGGGTCAATATGAAGCTGCTGCCAGCGCGAAGGTTGCATGGCAGTACTAAGGCCATCTCGAGGAGCTTGGCGTAAAAATTTATATTGTGGACTAGGAGACATGCGGCTTTAACTAAAGGTCAATCAGTGCTTGGCGCATGCTAACATAAACCTGATTTATGACAATGTATATCAATATTTTGCAATAAAAAAACCTGGCTCTCACCAGGTTTCCGATAGACTATTTTTTATTAGTTAAAGAATAGTCCATCATGATATTCAGCCATCGCTTTTAGTTCAGTGCGATTTAAACTTGGAATGAGTTTGTCGATCGCAATATGAACTGCTTTAGTTACAGCAGCAGCGCCAATATCGGCTGCTTTACGCTTAATCATGCCTAAATCTAATGTTTTATTAAAGTCAGACATAAAATGTCTCACCATAGCATCACCGAACTGTTTATATAGTTCTGCTAATGCTGCTTTATTAATATCATTACCCGCTTGAAGCTCGGCAAAATTATGCTTCAAGTTGGTAACTAGGCCAGCATCTAAAGCTACGCCAACTTTATATTGGCCTTGCGGATCTTTAAATAAGCTTTTCTCTGAAAACTCAACTGACTGTTTAACCACATCGTTTGGCGCTTTGCTGAGTAATTGCTTTAAAAGCACGGCAACTGTTGATTTGACATAACCAGCTAGTTTTTCGGCGGTATCTCTTTTTTCACTCGCTGGGAAATGTTGTACTAACTGAGTAAGTACATTTTCAATAATTTCTTCATTGAGTTGTAAAGCGATTTTGTCTCGAAGTGGATATAACGGTTCACTAGAATTTTTATTCGCAATTCCAGTCTGTATATCATTCAATAAGCCTTCAGAAGGGGTAAAACCAAAAAACGGCATGGTGTATCCTCAAATTATTCGTTTTATTGTCGTGCCAATCGAATCGGTTTTGGCATCCATGTAAGATCCGATACTCGGCAAGGATTGATATCAAGTCCACCGCGGCGAGTATAAGTTGCATAAACCATCAGCTTTTCAGGTTGCAAATTTTGCCAAATATCGGCAAAGATTTGTTCGACACATTGTTCGTGGAAACCGTTATGCTGACGGTACGAAATAATATAGGCTAAAAGACTACGATAACAAGGTTTTTTGCCCTTAAAACGAATAAAAACTGTCCCCCAATCCGGCTGGCCCGTGACTGGGCAGTTACTTCTCAAAAGATGAGAATACAGTTCAACTTCGATTTCTTCACCTGACTCATCAAGTTTTAAGAGAGTAGCATCAGGATGTTGTTCTAAACGCTCTGGCATAAGATTATCAATACAGATCTCTTGAGGTTTAGAAATCTCTAAATCATCTACTTGAAATAGGGTTAATTCAACTTTTGCACCTGCCGCAGCAGATAGATCTTTTTCAACTGTTTCAATGAATGACTGTGTAGAGTCAAACTGAGTGAAGTTAAGACTATTGAAATAAAGTTTTAATGACTTTGATTCAATCAAATTCGGTGAAGAAGCTGGCAGTGTAATTCTGCCGATAGCAACCTGTGGAATACCATGAGCATTCAACCAAGAAATTTCGAAAACGTGCCACCAATCTTTACCTTGGGTTATACCTTCGATATGAGCATATTTTTCACGAGATTGAGCACGTGCAATTGGAAATAACACATCGGGTTGATAGCTAGTTGGATATTGGGTTTCTTTACCCAATAAAGACTGTTCGACACTCATTCACGCATTCCTGAACCACGAGCAAGTAAATAATAAGCAATTCCGTAAAGTACAGCACAGCATAATGTCACAATGATTAAAGAGAACGAAACGTTCACGTCACTATGACCTAAAATGCCGAAACGGAAAGCATTTACCATATAAACAATAGGATTAATTAAAGAAAGTTTTTGCCAAAAAGGACCAAGTGCACTAATGGCATAAAACACACCACCTAAATAGGTAAGTGGAGTAAGTACAAATGTTGGAATAATAGAAATATCATCAAATGATTTTGCATAGACTGCATTAATAAAACCGCCTAAAGAAAATAAAACGGATGTAATTAATACTGTATATATAGTTACGAACCAGTTATGGATAAAAAGATCAGTAAAAAACATACTCATCGCGGTAACGATTGCACCAACCAAGACACCTCGACAAATACCACCAATAACATAGCCCCACAAAATAATATGCAGAGGTACAGGGCTCATAATCAGCTCTTCAATGCTTTTTTGAAATTTCACACTAAAGAAACTCGATGATACATTGGCATAACTGTTGGTAATGACAGCCATCATGATGAGGCCAGGTACAATAAATTGCATGTAACTTACGCCACCCATGTCACCAATACGTGAGCCAACTAAATTACCGAAAATGACAAAGTACAAACTCATGGTAATTGCAGGTGGTAATAAGGTTTGTGGCCAAATGCGTAGAAATCGGCGTACTTCTTTACGAACTAGAGTCCAGAGGGCAATTTGCAGTTGGTTAAAGTTCATTTTGCCGCTCCTTCAAGATTTTTCTCGACCATTTTGACAAATAGCTCTTCAAGACGATTCGATTTATTTCGCATGCTGCGAACACGAATACCTTGTGACTCTAAAAGTTGGAATAAATCATTTAATGTATGTGCTTTATCCATTGTTACTTCTAAAGTACTACTATCAATTAAGTTGAACTTCACACCAATAATATTGAGCTGGAGTGGGGCAATAGGTTCAGCCAAATCAAAAATAAAAGACTCTTCACTCAGCTGGTTTAAGAAACTTTTCATGCTGGTATCTTCTTTAATGACACCACGGTCAATGATGGCAATTTGACGACACAACATTTCTGCTTCTTCGAGATAATGTGTCGTTAAAATAATAGAAGTACCGTTTTCGTTCATTTCGGTCAGAAAATCCCACATAGAACGGCGTAACTCAATATCTACACCCGCAGTAGGCTCATCTAAAATAAGAAGTTTAGGCTCATGCATCATGGCACGGGCAATCATAAGACGGCGTTTCATACCACCTGACAGCATACGTGCTTGTATATTACGTTTTTCCCATAGGCCCAGTTTTTCTAAATAATGTTCTGCGCGCTTTTCTGCAATCTTTCTATGGATACCGTAATAACCAGCTTGCGTTACTAAAATATCAAATGCTTTTTCAAACTGCCCAAAGTTAAATTCCTGAGGGACAACGCCAAGCTGCTGTTTTGCTAAGGATGGATGAGTGTCGAGATTATGTCCGAAAATCTCAACTGTTCCTGAGGTCTTTTTCGTGAGGGAGCTGATAATACCAATGGTTGTTGATTTGCCGGCGCCATTTGGACCTAACAACGCATAAAATTCACCTTCAGGCACAGTGAGGTTAATACCTTTTAACGCCTGAAAACCATTACGATATGTTTTGGACAAATCTCTTAAAACCAAAGCATCAGTCATGAAATTCTCACATTATGAAAGAGGGGTATATTTTGAGCGATAATGATTAATAAACCAAGTAAAATAGTCGGAATTTTATAAAATTGAGATAAATTTATGAAGTTATTATATATAAAATGGTGCGCTCGGCGGGGATCGAACCCACGACCCCAGGCTTCGGAAACCTGTACTCTATCCAACTGAGCTACGAGCGCATGTGTGGGGCACATCATAGGAAAAAAACACTTGCAGGTAAAGCACGAAATACGTACCAAGTGAATTTAATGCTTAATTAAACAGCAGCTTGTTATGTTTTAGTTCTTTTGCTGAATGAGCTGAATTGAATAATTAATAGAGTGAAGCGTATGCGCCAGCTCATGAGGGGGAATCCTTGACTCTTGCAAACTGGTAATCCATTGCATTTGGCACATTTTCAGTTCTTGAAGATTTTTAATTTGTTCTATTTTCTGAATAAGTGGTTTGGCCATAAGCCCACAGTATTGATTCAAGCTTTGCTTCATCAATTGTTGTATTTCTTCAAAAGTAAGTTGTTCAAATGGAACTACGGGTTGGATATTTTCAATATTTGAAGAATGGCATGATGGTTCTAGAGAAACTTTAATTTCTCCAGTCAAATCAGCACTTTCATTTACATCTATAGTGCTTTTTTGTTGCACTTTTACTTCTAAACTCGTGGTAGTTGATTCTGAGAGAGCTATTTGTTCAGTAAATTCTGAATCGTTTTCGCTAATAGGGGCAATAAGCTTTAAGTCAATAAGTTGTTGAATGAGTTCTGGTGGAGCAATGCGTTTTTTAAACTCGGTATTGAGAGTTTGAAAATCTTCATGATCAATTAATAGAAGTAAACGTCTTTGTTTGGCATTTAAAGCAATATTACGTTGTTGAAGCGCGACTCTTCCCAAATTGGTTCGATAAAAACCAGCCATCATTTTTCCCCAATATAAAAATGAAGTAGCCTGTTTGATTTTTTCTATCAAACAGTACTGTTCTTAATAAAATATAAATGGAGCTAACGATAAAACTCAAAAATGACAATATGATGAAGAATTTATGAATATCATCTATTTAGGTCTTTAAAATGCACTTTCTAATGCTTTACGTAGGTAAACGTCCAGCTCGTCTTGGCGCAATAGCCATTGAATATAGTCTTTAGGGAGTTCAGCAATAGCTGTACCTTTATGCTTGCCAAAGTTAATTGTTGTGGGAATACGTGCTTCTTCAGAAACTCGGTACAACTCTTCAATGTCTTGAATATTTAAATGATAGACAATATGCATCAAGATATTGGCAGTTAAAATAATATCCGCATCGGCACGGTGAGCACCTTTGAGTAATTCACGAGCTTTGCTGCTGCCTTGAGAAATCATATAGATCAGTGCTGAAATATTATGCGCTTCTGCATCAGGCCAGGTTTTACGTGCTAAAGCTAGCGTACAAATCGGTTTGATATGAGAAACATCTACACCGCAACGTGCAATCGCGGCAATATCATAATCAATATTGTGGCCAATAATATAAGTTGTAGTGTCTGGCAATTTAAAAGTTTTATAGTGGGGCTGATTTTCTAAATCTGATTCTAATATATGGTGTACTGCCATAGCCGCGTAAGAGATAGGGGTCCCAACTTGATAAAGTTGATCAAACAATTTGCTTTTATCTAAGGTGAGCTTGCCTGCATTAATTTCAATAGGGGCATATGCAATTTCAATAGGCAAACCATTTAGTGTATGTGTTTCTGTATCTAAAATAATGGCTTGCATATCCGGCCCTTTAAACAATTACGAGTAACCAAGAATGTTAACAGTTGGCCTCGCACTTTAAAACCTGAAGTGAGGCAGAAAGTGGTGAGAACGACAATTTATATTAAAAATAGAATTTTTCAGGGATTGATTTTGTCGAATAGAACTTGCGGAAAATTAAGATTAGGCGTAATTGTTTTTAAGACATTAGAGAATGTTGATTAAAAAACTAAAGCACAACAAAAATGGAATTTAAGGGAAGATATACCAATGAAAATGAAACTATTAATGACGAGCGTTCTTAGTACGAGTTTATTTTTAGTCGCTTGTGGAGGTGGAAGTAGTGATGATGGCCCAGCTACTACTAATCCATCCGGAACTCCAACCAATAATATTCAAAATCCAGTTGTTAAAGTTGAAGCCTATACAAGTACTAACTTAGGATCAGTTGCCGCAGAAAGTAGTATTTTAACTTATAAAATGTTAGGTCAAAGTGGACAAGAAGTGCAGGCAACAAGTCTAGTGTTTACACCAAACACTCCACCACCAGTCGGCGGTTGGCCCATTGTAGTCTGGGCGCATGGCACTACGGGTGTGGCAGATGTATGTGCACCAAGTAAAGCAGCTTTAGCAGACAGTACAAAAGATTTAATTAGTAAATTATTAGCAGCAGGTTATGTTGTTGTGGCACCTGATTATGAAGGTTTGGGTACCCCAGGTATACATCCTTTTTTAAATGTTAAAAGTGAGGCTTTTTCAATTACCGATGCAGTGGTTGCAGCGCGTAACTATTTATCGCAACGTAATTTATTAACTTCGAAAAAATGGGTCACTGTAGGTCATTCTCAAGGTGGGCATGCTGCATTAGGAGCTGCACAGTATGCGAGCCGTGCACAACTAGAATATAAAGGTACAGTAGCCGTAGCGCCTGCTTCTAATTTAGGTTTTATTTTAATAGCAGGCGAGCAGTCTGTTGCGAATGCAACTCTAGATAAAAAGATCTCAATGTATGCTCAACTTGACACTTATACAGCTTTAGTCACAGCTGGTATTCGCAACACACAACCCACTTTTGATTATCCACAAGTATTTACTCCACAAATTTCAAGTATTGCCCAACAAGCGGAAACAATTTGTTCTGGACCATTAGGACAGGCCTTTGGAGCGGGTATGACTCAGTATGTTACAGAACATAATGGAACACTTGACGGTTATACCCGCACACAGCCTAACTTTATGGCTGTACCGTTAGTTAAAACATTTTTAGATAAAGATTCGCAGCCGTTACAAGTAAAAGTTACGACACCAATCATTATCTATCAGGGTTTAGCAGATTCGACAGTACCTAAAGTAGCAACGGATATCTTGATATCTAATGCCACTGTCGTAGGTACTAAAATTAATAGTTATGTGACGGGTAACTGGGATCATGGTACGGCGATGAGTAGTAATGTAGATAATATTGTTGGAAATGTTCAGACTTTACTATCAGCTCAATAGAGTTATTGATATTTAAAGACTTTTTAATATTATTGTAAGCTAAAATTAACGATGGATAAATTTAAAATATAAGCTTTAAACGAGCTTTTTAATTGATTTATAAACAATGGCTCATTTTTTATAAAACTTGAGCCATTTTTATTTAAAACTGAGCTAACTTCATTCTGTTTAATTATAAAGTTCATGCTACAATATGCCGCAATCTTAGCACGGCTTAAAAGCCCTAATTTATAGGACCCCCGCTAATGTTTGCCAATATTTCCATTTCTGAATTTGATCCAGAATTAGCTCAAGCAATTGCTTCTGAAGATGAGCGTCAAGAAGCACATATCGAGTTAATTGCATCTGAAAACTATTGCTCTCCTGCGGTAATGGAAGCGCAAGGATCAAAACTTACGAACAAATACGCAGAAGGTTATCCTGGCAAACGCTATTATGGCGGTTGCGAATTTGTAGATGTTATTGAGCAAATGGCGATTGACCGTGCTAAAGAACTTTTTGGTGCAGATTACGCAAACGTTCAACCACACGCTGGCTCACAAGCTAACTCTGCTGTTTATTTAGCACTTCTTAACCCAGGCGATACAGTTTTAGGTATGAGCTTGGCTCACGGTGGTCACTTGACTCACGGTGCAAAAGTTAGCTTCTCTGGTAAAACGTATAACGCTGTTCAGTATGGTCTAAATGCTGAAACTGGTGAGATTGATTACGAAGAAGTTGAACGTTTAGCATTGGAACACAAGCCACGTATGATCGTTGCTGGTTTCTCTGCTTATAGCCGTGTTGTAGATTGGCAACGTTTCCGTGACATCGCGGACAAAGTTGGTGCTTACCTTTTTGTTGATATGGCTCACGTTGCAGGTCTTGTTGCTGCTGGTGTATATCCAAACCCAGTTCAAATTGCTGACGTAACAACAACGACGACTCACAAAACACTTCGTGGTCCACGTTCTGGTTTAATCCTTGCGAAAGCGAATGAAGAAATCGAGAAAAAACTTCAATCAGCTGTATTCCCTGGTAACCAAGGTGGTCCATTAATGCATGCGATTGCTGCTAAAGCAATCTGCTTCAAAGAAGCAATGTCTGACGACTTTAAAGCTTACCAACAACAAGTTGTGAAAAATGCTCAAGCAATGGCTGAAGTATTCATCGCACGTGGTTATGATGTTGTTTCTGGTGGTACAGATAACCACTTATTCTTGTTATCTTTAATCAAACAAGACGTAACTGGTAAAGATGCAGATGCTTGGTTAGGTGCTGCTCACATTACTGTGAACAAAAACTCAGTTCCAAATGACCCACGTTCTCCATTTGTGACTTCTGGTATCCGTATCGGTAGTCCGGCAGTAACAACTCGTGGTTTTGGTGAAACTGAAGTCCGTGAACTTGCTGGTTGGATCGCTGACGTGATTGATAGCAAAGGTGACGAAAAAGTTATTGCTGATGTAAAAGCAAAAGTTGAAGCTGTTTGTGCAAAATTCCCTGTATATGCAAAATAATTTGTGTATATAAAAAAAGCGCCGTAAGGCGCTTTTTTTATTAACTACTCCAACCGCCCCCTAAAGCACGGATTAAATTGATGCTTGCAATGATTTGGCTGCCTTTCAGCTGAGCTGCTAATTGTTCTTGTTGCAAAATAGTGCGGTCAGAATCAATGACATCAAGATAGCTAATAGCACCTTCTCGATAACGTAAATGAGAAAGTTGATTGGCATGATGAGAAGAGGAGAGTGCTTGGTTTTGAGCCTGAATTTGCTGATCGAGAATTCTTTGATCAGATAAACCATTTTCAACTTCGCGAAATGCGTTTAGTACAGTTTGTCTATAGTTGGCGACGCTTTCCTCATAAGCCGCTCTTGCTTGAGCAACGCCTGCTTTACGTTGTCCACCATCAAATAAAGGTAACGACAAAATAGTACCGGCGACAGGTCCTAGTAAAAAAGTCCGACTCGACCATTTACCCAACTCGCTTAAACTTGAAGATTCATAACCTAAAGCTCCTGTAAGACTGAGTTTTGGGAAAAATGCTGCACGAGCAATTCCAATACGCGCATTATCTGCTGCCATTGCACGCTCTGCAGCCGCAATATCGGGTCGTCTTTCAAGTAAAGTTGACGGCAAACCGGCAGGGAGACGGATACTATTTGCAGTTAAAGGTTGAACTGCCAAGTTAAAGTCTGCTGGTGGTTTTCCTAATAAGACTGCAAGCGCATGTTCTGCACTGGCTCTGTTACGAGCAATATTTAGGGCAGTGGTTTGTGCGGTAGCAAGTTCGGTTTGTGCACGATAAACATCTAATTCACTGACCAGTCCGTTTTTAAAACGAAGCTGCATTAAATCTCGTGTTTCACCTAATAATTTGATTGTACGGTTATAAATTGCCTGTTCGGTATCAAGTTGACGTATCAGAAAATAACCTTGAGCTACATCCGCTTGTAGAGCTAAAAGTGCCGACTGATATAGTGCCTCTTGTTGCTGTAGATCCGCTGTTGCTGCGTTGACACTACTTGCTACACGACCAAATAAATCGAGCTCATATGAAACATTGGCTTGAGCTCGCCATAAGGTTTGAGCCGAAGTATGTGCATTGTCATCTAAACCGAGTGAAGCTGGAGACGGCTTTTGGCGGGTTGGCCCAAATCCGGCATCAATACTTGGTAAGCGTTCAGCTTGAGCTGCCGAACGTAGTGCACGTGAAGCCTGAATATTTGCTGCCACCGCTTTTAGGTTCTGGTTGCCTGCGATAGCTTGCTGTTCAAGTTCATTCAGTTGAGCATCATTGTAAATGCGCCACCATTCACCACGAGTTTGCTGATCGGCAGGTTGGGCAATCTTCCAGTTATTATCTTCAAGTTTGGGGTCAGATTCTTTGAATTTGACTGGCACTATAACTTTTGCAGGTTGATATTCCGGAGCTAATGAGCAGCCTGCAAGGAGCAGGCTTCCCATGAGTGAGGACAACAACCAGTTTTGTTTTGATGTAATCACCAAATGTCCTCCTTAATGATCGTGTGGGCTAGCTAACGGCGCTTCATGAACTGCCGCAGAATGCAGTTTATGTTTGCTGTTGAGGGTACGAATCAGAACGTAAAAGGCAGGGGTGAGGAATAAACCAAAGAATGTTACACCGATCATGCCGAAGAATACGGCAACACCCATCGCATGTCGCATTTCAGAACCTGCACCAGTTGAAGTAACCAGTGGCACTACACCCATAATAAATGCAATAGAGGTCATTAAAATTGGGCGTAAACGTAGACGACTTGCTTCAACGGCTGCTTTAAAGGCAGTCGCACCTTGCATTTCAAGTTCCCGCGCAAATTCGACAATCAAAATGGCATTTTTACAGGCTAGCCCGACCAGTACCATTAGACCGATTTGAGTAAAGATGTTGTTATCTCCAGCAGTCAGCCAGACACCTGTCAGAGCCGCTAAGATTCCCATTGGTACAATTAAGATAACTGCTAATGGTAGGGTTAAGCTTTCATACTGAGCAGCTAAAACCAAGAACACGAGTAATACGCTAATAGGGAATACCCAAAGTCCAGCGTTACCAGCCAAGATTTTTTGGTAAGTTAAATCTGTCCATTCAAACTTGATACCACGCGGTAGAGTTTGTGCAGCAATACGTTCAACCGCAGCTTCTGCTTGGCTAGATGAATAACCCGGTGCAGGGCCGCCGTTAATATCTGCTGATGTGTAACCGTTATAACGAACGACCATTTCAGGACCATAGGTTTGAGTTACATTCACCAATGAAGATAATGGCACCATTTGTCCGGCACTATTACGGGTTTTAAGCTGCAAAATATCTTCAGGGTTAGCACGGAAAGGCGCATCGGCTTGTGCACGAACCTGATAAACACGTCCAAAGCGGTTAAAGTCGTTAACGTACTGAGAACCTAAATAAATCTGCATAGTGTTGAAAACATCTGTCACAGCAACGCCTTGCTGTTTAGCTTTTACACGGTCCAGATCTACATTCAGTTGAGGCACGTTAATTTGATAACTTGAGAACATTGGACCAAGTTCAGGGGCTGATTGTGCTGCTTTCATAAAGTTTTGAGCAGCATCGTTCAAGGCTGAATAGCCTAAGGCACCTCGGTCTTCGAGTTGCAGTTTAAAGCCGCCCATGGTGCCTAAGCCCATCACGGGTGGTGGTGGGAAAACCGCAATATAGGCATCTTGAATAGCTGAATATTTCTGGTTGAGAGCACCTGCAATAGCATTTGCAGATAAGTCTTTAGCCTTACGTTCATCGAATGGCTTTAAGGTCACAAAGACAATACCGGCACTCGAGCTATTGGTGAAACCGTTAATTGATAGGCCGGGAAAGGCAACCGCACTTTCTACACCAGGTTGTTTAAGCGCAGTGTCACTCATTTTACGAATCACCGCTTCGGTACGATCTAATGACGCGCCGTTTGGTAGCTGCGCAAAGCTAATTAAATATTGTTTGTCCTGCGCAGGAACGAAACCACCTGGAACAATATAGGAAATACCAACGGTTAAACCTAGAAGTGCTGCATAGACACCCATTGCCGAAGCTTTATGGGAAATGACACGGCTGACACCTTGACTATAACGATCTGAAGCACGTGAAAACACACGGTTAAACAGTGCAAAGAAACGACCGAATAAACGATTCATAATACGTGTTAAGGCATCCGGTTTAGCATCATGTCCTTTCAGTAACAGCGCTGCTAAAGCAGGAGATAGGGTAAGCGAGTTAAATGCCGAAATAACCGTTGAAATGGCAATAGTCATGGCAAATTGTTTATAGAATTGCCCTGTTAAGCCTGTCATAAAGGCAAGAGGTACGAATACTGCAACAAGTGTTAAAGCAATGGCAATAATCGGTCCACTGACTTCTCGCATGGCACGGTAAGTCGCCTCCCTTGGGTTTAAGCCTGCTTCAATATTCCTCTCGACATTTTCGACGACCACAATCGCGTCATCGACGACAATACCGATGGCAAGCACCATCCCGAACAGTGATAGCGCATTGATTGAGTAACCAAAAGCGAGCATGAGCGCGAATGTACCAATAATTGAAACCGGTACGGCAAGCAATGGAATGATTGAGGCGCGCCATGTTTGTAAAAATAAAATAACAACCACAACAACCAGTGCAATTGCTTCAAGTAGGGTATGAACGACCGCTTTAATACTGGCACGTACGAATTGAGTCGGGTCATAAACAATGTCGTATTTAATTGAAGATGGGAAATCTTTTGAAAGCTCCTTCATCGTGCTACGCACTTGATCGGAAACTTGTAAAGCATTCGCACCCGGAGCTTGGAAAATTGGAATTGCGACAGCTTGTTTATTATCGAGTAATGAACGTAAGCCATATTGTGAAGCTGCGAGCTCAACACGTGCAACATCACCCAATCGGGTGACTGCACCGTCGGGAGCAGTTTTTAAAATGATATCGGCAAATTCTTGCTCAGTGGTTAAACGACCTTGAGCATTGACCGAAAGCTGTAAAGGTGAATTACTTGGTGATGCACCGATTGTACCCGCTGCAACCTGAATGTTTTGTTCACGGATTGCATTCACAATTTCAGTGGCTGTAAGGTTACGCTGTGCTACTTTTTGCGGGTCAAGCCATACACGCATCGCGTAGTCACCAGAACCAAATAATCCGACTTCACCAACCCCTTGTAAACGCGCTAAACGGTCTTTCACGTTGAGCACCGCATAGTTACGTAAGTAGGTCATGTCATAGCGATTATCTGGGGAGGTCAGATGTACCACCATAGTTAGAGTAGGTGAGCTTTTTAGTGTGGTTACACCTAAGCGCTGTACATCTTCAGGTAAACGAGGCATGGCCTGAGACACACGGTTTTGAACCAATTGTTGGGCTTTATCTGGGTCGATACCGAGCTTAAAGTTCACCGTAATGGTTAGGTTACCGTCGCTGTTTGCTTGAGATTGCATATACAGCATGTCTTCGACGCCGTTGATTGACTCTTCGAGCGGAGAAGCAACCGTTTCAGCAATCACTTTTGGGTTTGCACCCGGATATTGGGCACGTACCACCACAGATGGTGGAACAACCTCCGGATATTCAGAAATCGGTAACTGAAATACCGAAAGGAGACCAGCGAGTAAAATCAAGACTGATAGCACACCAGCAAAGATCGGCCGATCAATAAAAAACTTAGAAATATTCATATGTGATTAACCTTTTGCCGGAGTTGATGTTTTATCTGTTGGCTGAGGTTGAGGAGTAGCGTTAGCAGTGATTTGTGAATCTGGCATAGGAACGAGATGCGGTGTAACAGGGTCACCCGGACGAATTCGCTGTAAACCATTCACTACAATACGATCACCCGCTTGTAATCCGCTATTTACGATTTGCAAGCCATCTTGTTGGGCACCGAGTTTTACTTCGCGATAAGCAGTTTGATTTTTCGCATCCACTACTACGACAAAACGTTTATCTTGATCGACACCAACCGCGGTTGGACTAATCAGAATCGCTGGGCGAGGTTGGCCTCCACCTAAACGAATTCGTGCATATAGGCCCGGTAATAAAACACCGTTTGGATTGTTAAAAGTTGCGCGAACACGAATCGTACCTGAGGTTGTATTCAGGTTGTTATCGATTGAGTTGATCGTACCTTCGCGAGTAAAGCCTGTTTCATTGGCAAGTCCCATATAGACAGGTACTTGTGCTGAATTACGCTGATTACTGATATATTTCAGGTAAGTTTGTTCATCAACATCGAAAGATGCGTATAGGCGTGATACAGACACTAAACTTGTTAAAACCTGTGCGCCGTTACCTGCAGAAACTACATTACCAACGGTGACTTCAGCTCGTGAAATCCGGCCGCTGACTGGTGCAGTAATACGGGTGTATTCCAGATTTAAACGTGCAGATTGGACAGCAGCTCTAGCGGCTTGCAGGTTAGCATTGGCTGAACGTGCATCATTTTCGGCTAAATCCAGTTCTTGGCGAGAAACAGCATTACTCTGAATGAGACGTTGAATACGCGAAAGATTGCTTGCGGTATATGTTACCTGTGCTTCAGCTGAAGCAAGCTGGGCTTTTGCACGGTTCAGTTCTGCTTCAAAAGGACGAGGGTCGATTGTGAAAAGTAAATCACCTTTTTTAACGAGGCTTCCATCTTTGAAATGTACGGCAATGAGTTTTCCTGAAACTTGAGGTCGAATATCAACTTGATCAATTGCTTCTAAACGACCGGAATATTCTTGCCAATCGGTAATGGTTTTGCTTACTACTGGGGCTACATCAACAGTAGCAGCTTGTTGGGCAGCGGTTGGTGCAGCTTTTGCATCGGCATTTTCATGTAACAACATAAAACTGCCACCGGTTGCTAAAATAGCGACAAAGATGGCAGACAGTGCAAACTGTTTGCGGGAAAATGACATGAGGTGCTCCTAGTTATTTGGATACCTGTTTTCAGACTTTTAGTTATGGTCCGTATGGGAGAAACAGGGTTTATGGAATGGACGGAGCATAAAAGTTTGTCAATCACGAATAAATATATTAAATTTGATAACACTATTCGTATTTTTATAACAATTGATGTGTTTGCACTAGAAAATGCATTAATAGGAGTGTGCGTGTGGATCTATTTCATGCCATGAGAGTATTCAACAAAGTTGTTGAAACAAATAGTTTCAGTTTAGCAGCTGATAGTTTGGGTTTACCGCGTGCTTCTGTGACTACAACCATTCAGGCTTTAGAGAAGCATTTACAAGTTCGATTGCTTAATCGGACAACACGAAAAATTAGTCTCACACCGGATGGCGCCGTATATTATGATCGGACAGCCCGTATTTTAGCGGATGTTGCCGATATTGAATCTTCTTTTCATGATGCAGAGCGGGGGCCAAGAGGTCAGCTTCGTATTGATGTGCCTGTATCGATTGGACGTTTAATTTTAATTCCAAGGCTCCGCGATTTTCATGCACGCTATCCTGATATTGATTTAGTGATTGGTCTGAACGACCGACCTGTAGACTTGGTTGGAGAAGCGGTTGATTGTGCAATTCGGGTGGGTGAATTAAAAGATTCAAGCTTAATTGCGCGTCGTATCGGAACTTTCCAGTGTGCAACAGCTGCTTCACCGATTTATTTAGAAAAATATGGCGAACCTACCTCAATTGAAGATTTGCAAAAAAATCATAAAGCGATTCACTTCTTTTCAAGCCGTACCGGACGCAACTTCGATTGGGACTTTGTGGTTGATGATTTAATTAAAAGTGTGTCAGTACGTGGACGTGTTTCGGTAAATGACGGTGATGCTTATATCGACTTGGCTTTGCAAGGTTTTGGTATAATTCAAGGCCCACGTTATATGCTCACCAATCATTTAGAATCAGGTTTGTTAAAAGAGGTATTGCCTCAGTGGACGCCAGCACCGATGCCGATTTCAGCAGTTTATCTTCAAAATCGTCATTTATCGCTTAAAGTAAAAGTGTTTGTAGATTGGGTCGCTGAACTTTTTGCAGGCTGTCCATTACTTGGCGGTACAGCTTTACCTTTCGATCAGAAATGTGAATTTGCCTGTGATAAAGAAACTGGTCATGAATATACAATTCGTACTTTGGTCGAGCAGCATAATATTGCTGAAGCTTATACGCTCAAAACTTAATCTTAAAATTTGATTGATTTTTCAACATTTAATCCGTTAATACAGATCATTGCTTAGACATCTTCATAAATCCTTAACTTATGGTATAGAAATTGCTGTTATTTCAGCAGATGAGTAAGTTCGAAATACTCAAGTTTTTATCACCTTATTTGTGTTCTAAGGAGAAGCTTCAAGATGGCAAGCTTTATGAAAAAAATATTCGTTTCAACAACCTTAGTTCTGGCTGCTGTTGCGACGAATGTCCAAGCAAAGGATTGGAAGGTGATTCGTTTTGGTACTGAGTCGTCTTATGCGCCGTTTGAATATAAAACACCAGATGGCAAGTTAACTGGTTTTGATGTTGATTTGGGTAATGCTATTTGTGCAAAACTCAAAGCTAAATGTGTTTGGGTTGAAAACTCTTTTGACGGGATGATTCCCGCACTTAAAGCGAAAAAATTTGATGGCATTCTTTCATCAATGACTGTTACTGATGAACGTGCAAAACAAATTTTATTTAGTAGCAAAATCTACAACACGCCAACGCGTATGGTTGCAAAAAAAGGTTCGCCGTTATTACCAACACCTACTTCATTAAAAGGTAAACGTGTCGGTGTACAGCAGGGCACAATTCAAGAAACTTACGCTAAAACTTATTGGGCTCCAAAAGGTGTGAGTGTTGTTCCTTATCCAACTCAAGATTTGATTTACCAAGACATGATGTCTGGTCGTTTGGATGCAACTTTACAAGATGCAATCATGGTTGATGGCGCTTTCTTGAAACAACCAAAAGGCAAAAACTTCGCTTTTGCTGGTGGCAATGTGGTTGATGTCAAAACATTGGGTGTAGGTGCGGCTATCGGTTTACGTAAAGAAGATGCAGACTTGAAAGCGAATATTGACAAGGCACTCGCTGCAATCATTGCGGATGGCACATACAAGAAACTCGAGAAAAAATACTTCTCTTTTAGCATTTACTAATGATGTGAAAAATGTCGGCTGAGTGCCGACATTTTTAAATCTATTCTCATCTCATCAATATTAGATATTGTTTTTAAGGAGAAGATGAGTCATGTCTTTTTCTGGCTATGGGCCACTCCTTCTTAGCGGAACATGGATGACCATACAGCTTGCGCTGTTATCACTCTTGCTTTCTGTCATTATTGGCTTAATTGGTGCGAGTTCAAAACTCTCTAATATTAAAGCCTTACGTTATATTGCAACCGCCTATACCACGCTCATCCGTAGTGTGCCTGACTTAGTGATTATGCTGTTGTTATTTTATAGCTTGCAGTTGGGCTTAAACCAAATTACTGAAGCACTGCAAATGGACCAAATTGATATCAACCCATTTGTAGCTGGTGTGATTACTTTAGCGTTCATTTATGGTGCATATTTTACCGAGACCTTTCGTGGTGCATTTCAATCAGTTCCAAGGGGACAAATTGAAGCAGCAATGGCCTATGGGATGACGCCGTGGCAGGTTTTTCACCGTGTATTATTCCCTCAAATGATGCGTTTTGCATTGCCCGGCATTGGTAACAACTGGCAAGTTTTGATTAAGGCGACCGCACTGGTTTCCATTATTGGCCTGACTGATATTGTAAAAATTACGCAAGATGCGGGTAGAAGTACCATGCAACTGTTCTTTTTTAGCATCGTCGCTGCTGCCATTTATTTGGCAATTACCACAGTGTCGAACCTGATCTTAATATGGCTTGAACGTCATTATTCTGCTGGTGTGAGGAAGGGTCAATTATGATTGAAATCCTTCGACAATATTGGCAGTCATACCTTTGGACCGATGGCCTACAAATGACTGGTGTGGCGATGACTGCTTGGTTATTGGTGCTTTCTATTGGTATTGAGTTTGTGCTTGCTGTGCCTTTGTCACTTGCGCGAGTATCAGAAAATATCTGGTTGCGTGGTCCAGTTTGGTTGTTTACTTATATTTTTCGTGGCACACCACTGTACATCCAACTACTGATTATTTACTCGGGTATTTATAGCTTTGATTATATCCACGAGCATCAGACACTCGATGCATTCTTTCGAGAGGGCATAAATTGCACCATTTTAGCATTCGCGCTCAATACTGGTGCATATACCACTGAAATCTTCGCTGGAGCGATTCGTTCTATTCCACATGGTGAGATTGAAGCTGCCCAAGCTTTTGGTATGTCAAAATGGAAACTCTACACACGTATTATCATTCCGTCGATGTTACGCCGTGCATTGCCGTTTTACGGCAATGAAGTCATTTTAATGTTGCATGCCACAACCATTGCATTTACAGCAACAGTTCCCGACATTTTAAAAATTGCGCGTGATGTAAATGCGGCAACCTATGACACTTTCAGTGCTTTTGGAATTGCTGCGGTGTTGTATGCGGTGTTGGCTTTTATTTTGATTTGGATATTTCGTAAGTTGGAAAAACGTTGGTTGGCATTTTTAAAGCCATCGAATCATTAGGAGACATAAATGGAACAGGTTGCAAAACTAGTGATTCGCGATTTACATAAAACATTCGGCGATCATGAGGTACTTAAAGGGATATCACTTGATGCAAATGCCGGTGATGTAATTAGTATTATTGGTTCATCTGGTTCAGGTAAAAGTACCTTGCTGCGTTGTATCAACTTTTTAGAACAACCGAGCAATGGCACGATTAAGCTCAATGGTGAAAAATTACGCACGGTCTTTGATAAAAAAGGCAACTTAAAAGTGGTTGAACCAAAGCAACTACAAAAAATGCGTACCCAGCTGATGATGGTATTTCAGCACTTTAATTTATGGTCTCACATGACAGTACTGGAAAATGTCATTGAAGGGCCAATCCATGTACTTGGAGTAAAGCGTTCTGAAGCGGAAGAACGTGCGCGCAAATATCTACGTAAAGTGGGATTACCTGAAAGTGTTGAAAGTAAATATCCAGCATTTTTATCTGGTGGTCAGCAACAACGTGTAGCGATTGCTCGTGCTTTGGCTATGGAACCGGAAGTGATGTTGTTTGACGAACCAACCAGTGCGCTTGACCCAGAGTTGGTAGGTGAAGTACTAAAAGTAATGCAGGGCTTGGCTGAAGAAGGACGTACCATGATTGTAGTGACACATGAAATGGGCTTCGCGCGTCATGTATCTAATCAGGTGATTTTTTTGCATCAAGGAAAAATTGAGGAACAGGGCCATCCTGATGAAGTACTCAATAACCCGAAAAGTGAACGTTTAAAGCAATTTTTGACGGGCAGTTTAAAATAAGCTGCTGACACCGAGTATGATGAAATTTTTTAAAAAGCTTCTCAGCATACTCGGTTGCTTTTTATTATATTTTATAGATGGGTGTTTTTAGAAAACACATTAATAATCACAATGCCTGCGATCATTAAAGCTAAACCAATGCAGGCAGCTAAGTCTAAATGTTGTTTGTAAAATATCCAGCCAATTGCAGAAATTAAAATAATACCTGCGCCTGACCAAATGGCATAGGCAATCCCGATCGGAATTGTTTTGAGCGTAAGAGATAATAAATAAAAAGCAACTGCATAACCCACAACCGTAATAATAGACGGAATTGGAACAGTAAAACCTTGAGATGCTTTTAATGCTGAAGTTGCAATAACTTCACAAGCAATCGCAATTGCTAAATAAAGATAAGACATGGGAAGCTGCGCCAGAAAGGGTTTTAATCAATCTACATGAGATGTTGATATAGTTTGACCAGTTTTAACGATTGTTCAATTTTTTTGGTACAAAAGTACCAGTAAATGGAACTAAACTGATAAATTGATTTTATCACTAGCAATATGCTCTAGACCATTTCTTCATTTATTTAATAGCTGGGCAGCATAGTCATAAAAAGAGGATCAGCGATTTTAACTTGATCCTCTAAATGGTTTTAAGAAGAGAATGAGCCGATTAAATTCAGGCCTTTAAATTTCTCTAATAATTGTTCTTTGTTTTCAATATGTGCAGGGTCTTGTTTAATGCAATCGATTGGGCAAACAGCCTTACATGTTGGCGCATCGTAAAAGCCTACGCACTCCGTACAACGAAGCGGATCGATTTCATAAACTTTGCTCCCTTCAAAAATAGCTGTATTGGGGCATTCCGGTAAGCACATATCACAATTGATGCAGTCACTCGTAATTAAAAGTGCCATATTTAACTCGCTGAATAAGCCAATGTAGATGCAGTAATACTTTCTTTTGCATGCGGCAAGTTGCGTATGAGTAGGGCATAACTGATATCAACCTCTTGTGAGAGTGGAATCTCAACAAAATGCCCCGAACCTTTAGCATCTGTAATTGGGTTACCTTTTAAATCGCGCATTTCGGTTAAGTTAAAGGTGATATTGCCTTGAGGCGTCATCAGCTCAAGTGAGTCGCCCACCACAAAACGGTTTTTAACTTCAATCCGAATATAATTACCGTGACGTTCTACAACCTCTCCACAAAATTGTTGGTAGTCGAAATGTGATGATCCATCAGCATAGTTTTGATATTCGCTATGTACATGCCGTCTTAAAAAGCCTTCGGTATAACCGCGATTTGCCAACCCTTCGAGTTGGGTCATTAAGCTTGGGTCAAAAGGTTTACCTGCTAATGCATCATCAATGGCTTTTCGATAAATTTGAGCAGTACGGGCACAATAAAAATAGGATTTAGTACGGCCTTCAATTTTCAGTGAGGCGATGCCCATTTTTGTTAAACGGTCTACATGTTGTACTGCACGTAAATCTTTGGAGTTCATAAAATAGGTGCCGTGTTCATCTTCTTCGGCAGCAAACATTTCTTCATCATTACGTTGTACGAGTAAAGTTTGAACCGAGGTTGTTTCTGATTGTCCTGATGAGCAGCAAGACTTTTCTGGTGTATTTAGCTGAGTGACTGGAATTACATCGCCGTTTAAATCTTCTTGGGCTTCATGCAGTTTATAGTCCCAACGGCAAGCATTGGTACAAGCACCTTGGTTGGCATCACGTTTGTTCATATAACCAGAAAGTAGGCAACGGCCTGAGTAGGCCATGCATAGTGCGCCATGTACAAAAACTTCGAGTTCAATATCTGGGACGTGTTGCTGGATTTCTTCGATTTCTTCTAATGATAACTCACGAGATAAAATGACACGGCTTAAACCGTAATCTTTCCAAAATTTAACAGTGGCCCAATTAATAGCGTTGGCTTGAACCGACAAATGAATTTGCATATCAGGAAAATGCTCACGCACCATCATAATTAAGCCTGGGTCAGACATAATAAGAGCGTCTGGTTGCATAGCTACAATCGGCTCAAGATCACGAATAAAGTTTTTTAATTTGCTGTTATGGGGCTGAATATTCACCACAACATAAAACTTTTTACCCAAAGCATGCGCTTCATCAATTCCGATTTTTAAATTGTCATGGTCAAAAGCATTATTACGTACACGTAAGCTATAACGTGGTTGTCCTGCATATACGGCATCTGCACCATAGGCAAATGCATAGCGCATGTTTTTAAGTGAACCTGCGGGAGAGAGAAGTTCGGTTTTCATAAAATAAAAGGCATAAAAAATATATGGTTTTATTTTATTAACTCTATATTTTCGATTCAACCTACTGAATTAGTAGGGATTTGATCTATAGCTTTTTGTACAGGTAGCATATTTTTTGCTAACTCTCCTAAACGCATCAAAGCATTTAACATTTTAGGATTTAACTCAAAACAAGCTGCAATACGTAAACAATGACTAAAACGTTTATCAGCCGAGCACAAAATTCCCGGCATACATAAGATTTTTTCATCCATGGCCTGATGAAACAGTTCTAGGGTATCAATTGATTCGGGTAGCTCTAACCATAAAATAAATCCCGCTTGTGGACGACTGACTCGAGTACCGACTGGAAAATAACGACAAATATAAGATTTGATGGTGTCAATTTGTTGTTGATAGCGTTTTTTGAGCTGACGTAATGTAGATCATATCCGCCATTTTCTAAAAAAAGTCCCAACGTTTCTGTGAGTAAAGCTGGCTCGGCAACAGTGGTTGTAAATTTAAGCTGCTGCACAATATTACGGAAGCGTCCAGCTTCTAGCCAACCAATTCGATAGTCGGGTGCCACAGTTTTGGTGTAGCTGCCACAGACCAAAACCCATCCATTTTGGTCAAATGCCTTAACGTTGGGCAAAAGAGGCTCGGTGAGTTGTAATTCGGCATACATCGCATCTTCAATAACAGGAATTTGGAATTGATTAGCGAGCTCTGCTAAACGATGTCGGTTGTTTTCAGGCATGCTAAAACCAAGAGGATTATGTCCTGTTGGAATAGTTAATATGGCTTGTACGCTTTGAGATTTTAACAGTTCTTCAAGTGCATCTAGGCACATCCCTGTATGCGGCGAAGTAGGCACTTCTACAATTTTTCGTCCTAAATTCTGCAGAAGTGGATATAAGTTATGAAAAGTAGGGATCTCAAGCGCTATGCTGTCATCTGCTTGGGTGGTTGCCATAATCGCGAGACTTAAAGCCTCCATCGTGCCATGAGTGAGCACAATATCATCTGCTGAAAGAAACATACCTAACTGTAAGCTTCGCCTAGCAATTTGAGTACGTAAACGTATCGAACCGGGCGGCAAGGTATAGCTTTTAAAAATATCTGACTGTGTCCGTAAAACTTGAGCAGTTAAGCGTTTTAAGCGTTCAATTGGATAAAAATTTTCCCCAGAAGGGCAAGCTAGGGCTAAATTGACATAGTCGGGGTCCATTTGCTTTTTAACAATTTGTGCGAGAAAACAGCTAATTCCTGAAAGAGATACTTTTTCTTCACTGACATAACGCTCTTCGAGTTCTAATAAGTTTGAAGGTGCATGACAAACATAGTAGCCAGACTGGGGGCGAACAGAAATTAAACCTTGGTCTTCAAGCTTCCGATAAGCTTCTTTTACGGTGTTAATACTAACTTGATAATGTTGGGCACAGTCTCGAATTGATGGCAACCGAGAACCGACAGGTTGCCTGCCATTCTGAATTTGAAGAGTAAGGTCATCACTCACTTTTTTATATTTGTACATGTCAATTTATTAAAAAGCAAAAGCAATGGATACACTTTATAGTGATCTCATATTTATCTCAAACATTGTGATTAATTTAGTTTAATGCTTTTAATGGAGGATTTAGTTTTAAGAACTGTGTCTATTATTTTTCATATTAACTGATACTGTGACCATTAAAAATAAAACAGTAAGATCAAAAAATGGTGAGGATTTAAAGCCATATTTTAAATTATAAAATCAGTAGGAGTGGTCTATGTCTGTTGTCGCATTTAAACAAGTTGATGTTTTTACTTCACAAGCATTTAAAGGTAATCCTGTTGCAGTCATTATGGACGCCAGTACTTTAACGTCTGAGCAGATGCAAGCCATTGCGAACTGGACCAATCTTTCTGAAACCACATTTGTATTGCCAGCCACTGATTCACAAGCTGACTATCAGGTTCGAATCTTTACTCCACAAAGCGAGTTGCCGTTTGCAGGACATCCTACCATTGGTACAGCCTATGCTTTGCTTGAGGCAGGTCTAATTAAAGCGAAAGAAGGTCAGCTGGTACAGCAGTGCGCTGCTGGTTTGATGACATTGACCGTGAATGACTCAAATCATATTTCCTTTGAGTTACCTACACCTAAAATTACACCATTAGATGCACTGCAAACCGAGAAGTTGGCCCAGATTTTAAAATGTAAAATCAATACTCAATGGAATGCCGCATTGGTAGATGTCGGAGCCCGCTGGGTTGTATTGCAAGCTGTTAATGCTGAGGCTGTTTTGGCAAGTCAGCCTAATCTAAACGCTTTAAAGCAATTTAGTTTAGATATGAAAGTAACAGGCTCTACAATTTATGGATTTTATGAAGAAAGTAATGAGCAAAAGCGCATAGAAGTTCGTTCATTTGCTCCGGCATATGGAGTTAACGAAGATCCTGTTTGTGGTAGCGGTAATGGTAGTGTGGCATCTTTCATTCGTTACCATGGTATTTTGCCTGCGCAAAATGATGTGGTGCTTTCTTCTCAGGGGCAAGCTTTAGGGCGTGAAGGACAGCTTCAACTTGAATTACATCAAGATAAAATTTTAGTGGGTGGAGCTGCTGTTACTTGTATTGACGGTACGATTAAGTTGTAAAAACAGAAATAAAAAACCGAGGACTTTGCCTCGGTTTTTTAATTAGAAAAATCTTATTTTTCTACGAACGCACGTTCAATGACATAGTCGCCCATTTCACCCATACGAGGTGATTCAACTAAACCGTGTTGGTCAAGTAACGCAGCAACATCTTTCAAGAATGCAGGGCTACCACAAAGCATTGCGCGGTCAGTTTCACGGTTGAAACGTGGTAAACCAATTTTCTCAAATAAAGCGCCAGTTTCAATTGCAGTTGTTACACGGCCTTGAGTATGGAAAGGTTCACGAGTAACGGTAGGGTAGTAAACTAGTTTGTCTTTAATACCTAATTCTTCAAAGAACTCATTGTTTGGTAATTCGTTCAAGATTAGGTCTTGATAAGCTAATTCAGAAATATAACGCGTACCGTGAACTACGATTACTTTTTCAAAGCGTTCGTAAGTTTCTGGGTCACGAATAATTGACAAGAATGGAGCAAGACCAGTACCAGAAGATAATAGATACAAGTTTTTACCAGGTAAAAGGTCATCATGAACCAATGTACCTGTTGGTTTTTTAGAAACTAAAATTTCGTCGCCAACTTGTACTTTTTGCAAAATCGAAGTTAAAGGACCGTCTTGTACTTTAATCGAGAAGAATTCTAACTCTTCTTCGTAGTTCGCACTTGCAATCGAATATGCACGCATTAACGGTTTGCCATTCACTTCAAGTCCGATCATCACGAACTGACCATTTTTAAAACGTAAGCTAGCGTCGCGTGTAGTTTTAAAACTGAAAAGGGTGTCATTCCAGTGGTGCACATGAGTAATGCGTTCAACGTTAAAAGCAGCCATTAAAGGTCTCGATCACGATTAAAAGAAAACAGGTTGCTATTCTAATCTAATTTCATTCCCGATAAACTGAATATATTTAATTGTGTTTATAAGAAAAAGTGATGATGAATTCTGTCACCCTCCCAATAGTCGGGCACATGTGCTCACCTTTTCGAGAAAAATTTGGTATTCCACGTCAGCCTAATTTGGTCAATATCGAGTCTTATATCGAAATGGTAGAACCTTATAATGACTTATTAGCTTTTGAGGGAATTGAACAATTTAGTCATATTTGGCTCATCTGGCAGTTTCATGACAATAAAAATCAGGAGACTGCAATTAAGTTTCGGCCTCAAGTTCGCCCACCACGTCTAGGGGGCAATGAAAAAATAGGTGTGTTTGCAACGCGTAGTATGTATCGTCCGGCGCCTATAGGCTTATCTGTAGTACGTTTAAACAAGGTTGAAAAAGTCGGTAAATCATTAAGAGTTTATGTTACTGGCAGTGATTTATTAAATGGCACGCCAATTTTAGATATTAAGCCTTATATTCAATATTCAGATGCAATCGTTGATGCTCAAAGTGGTTATGCGCAGGCCGAACCAGAACGAAAATCGGTCTTGTGGTCTGAAAATGCATTGTCTACCCAGCAGTCTCTTTTTAAAAATAAAGAAATTAATGCACAATATCTTGATGAATTAGAACAAGTATTGTCATTAGATCCTAGACCTGCCTATCAAGAAGACCCTGAACGAGTCTATAAAATGAAATTTTCGAATTTTGATATTCATTTTAAAGTTAATGGCAATGTCATTACAGTTGTTGATATGGTGAAAGGCACATCGCTCGTGTAATAAAGCTATTTAGAACCAATGTATGTTCATCCAGAGCAAGCCAATAAATATTGTCATATGCAAAATTTGGGCAGGTATGAAAGCAAGGGCATAATGCAGTCCACCAGAAATGGCAGAGTTAATGCTCTTGGCAATTGCATGAACAGCAAAGCCACCCATGAACGCGATTAATAAAGATGTCTGAGAGTTATTTGGCTCACCTTGTACAATCACTGCTGCAATAGCGGCATGTATTTCGAACAAAGAGGCAAGTAGTGTCCCTGCGATTAAGCCTGCATTACCTAAATATAGACTTAGACCATAAACCCCTGCCTGAATGAGCGTAAGTGTCCCGGCAATAATAATCGCTTCTTTTAAGCTGAACATTCTGGTATCGAGTTCAGATGAAGTCGTACTTGGTTCTGCCTTACGTAATAAGATGAAAGCCCATACCGCTAAAAAAGCCAATGCAATGAGTGTTGGAAATATAATGAGTTTGAACCATGCCAAACTTATACCGATGACAATAATTAAGGTTTGTACCAATGTGGAAACGCATGACATTAATGCTGCACCTGCATTTGTTTTTGCATTCGCGCGACCAGAGCGTACTTCTAAGCCTAGACTCGCGATAGTGGCAGTACTTGAAACAAAACCCGAGGCTAAAGAAGAAAGTAATAAGGCATTTTTAGAGGATAAAAGCCGCTTTGCAATATGTGCGAGGGCTTGTACAAATAAAATCAACGTCAGTAACTTTAAAATCACATGTGGGTTTAGAACGGGTCCCCAAAAAGGTTTATTGGGAACTAAAGGTAAAGCAATTAGAAGTAGAGCAAGTAAAAAAATCCCGTCGCGCAATTCCGATTCGGTAATCCATTGACTGGCAATGCCGTGCATTGATTGTTTTGCCAATAAGATAATCGTCATGATCACGGCGAGTCCTGCAGCTAACGAAATATTCCAGATACAAAGTGCCCCAATGAAGTAAGTCATAATAAAGGCAAGTTCTGTGGTGACACCGGGGTCATTTGGCTGATTTTTAAGAGATACGATACTGATCGCGCCTATAAGTAGAGCGCCTACAATCCCGATTGCGGGACCAAATAAAAAACAAATTGCTCCAAGTAGGGAACTAATTGCAAAAGAACGAAAACCTGCGAAAGTTTTATATTCGTGTTTTAACTTACTTCGTTCGCGCTCCAGACCTACCAATAAGCCGCAGCCTAATGCAGCCGCAATGGTGGTAATAAACTCTTCAAAAGATACGGTTTGTAATGACATTGTCATTGGAAGATTCATAATACTTCCTCTTTGGTTTATTGTTATATGTAGATATCAGCCATTTATAAATCATGTATTCCATTTCAGTTTATGCTTTTTCTTGTATTGAGCCTAGTCTCTTTTTTAATCAAACTATCACAATAAGCATCTTTATAAATATGATCTATGACACAAAAAAATACTAAGTTGAGAATTGGATTAATTATTTGAAGTTCAAAGATATTTAAAAGCTAAACTTGGTTTTTTTAGACAGGCTAAATCTAAAACTTCTCTGATATATTATAAAAATATATTGGGGAAAACACATGAATATACATGTAGAAATAGACACACATTGGTGTCTAGAACAACTATTACAAGAAGGCCGTATCACTGAACGAGATAAGTTACTTGTACAAACCACAAATAGACAAAAAGATCAGTTGAAATGGCATCCATTACAGTGGATTGCGCATTTTAATCTAAAAGACCAGCACCATGTACAAGCACATTTAAGTTTAAACCGTCTGTGCCAATGGTTTGCAGATCGGGCGCAATTACCTTTATTTGTGATTGATCCTTTAAAGGCAGATGTGAGTGCTTTAACTCAAGTCATGTCGCAAGAGTTTGCGATCCGTAATCATATTTTAGCGGTAGAAGTCCATGCGGACCGGATTGTGATAGGAACAGACCAGCCTTTTCAAACAGACTGGCTAAATAATTTAGAGAAGAGTTTAGCACCCAAAAAAATTGAACGGGTATTTCTCAACCCCGAGCAATTACAACGTTATTTAAGAGAATATTATCAAGTCAGCCGAGCAGTAAACTCAGCTCAAAAAGATGCGGCTCATGACCGTGATAACAAAGGTGTAGAGGCGCTTTTACAACTTGGTGATAGCCAAAACCCTGATGCCAATGATCAGCATATTGTGAAATTGGTCGACTGGATATTGCAATTTGCATTTGAACAGAGCGCCAGTGACATTCACATGGAACCGCGTAAAGACAATGGCAAAGTTCGGTTCCGTATCGATGGTGTTTTACATACCATTTATAACATGCCTTCAAATACCCTGACTGCCGTGATTTCTCGGATTAAAATTTTAGGGCGGCTAAATGTAGCAGAAAAGCGTAAACCGCAAGATGGTCGATTAAAAACACGTACGCCGAAAGGACAAGAAACCGAACTACGTCTATCTACCTTACCAACAGCGTTTGGTGAAAAACTGGTTATGCGTATTTTTGATCCAGATGTGTTAGTACGTTCCTTTCAGCAATTGGGTTTTGACCAGTCTTTATTACAGCAATGGCAGCGTATTACGCAAAATAGTCACGGCATTATTTTGGTTACGGGGCCAACAGGTTCTGGTAAAACTACAACGTTATATTCTTCTTTAAAACAGCTTGCAACCGAGCAGGTCAATGTCTGTACCATTGAAGATCCGGTTGAAATGCTAGAGCCTAGTTTTAACCAAATGCAGGTCAATCATGCAATTGAACTGGGCTTTGCAGATGGTGTGCGTGCGCTTATGCGACAAGACCCAGACATTATTATGATTGGGGAAATTCGTGACCAAGATACTGCGAATATGGCCATTCAGGCTGCACTCACGGGCCATTTAGTATTATCAACTTTACACACCAATGATGCGCCGTCTAGTTTGACCCGTTTACATGATTTAGGTGTACAACCATTTTTAACAGCCGCGACTATTTTAGGTGTATTAGCGCAGCGCTTAGTGCGTAAGCTTTGCCCGCACTGCAAACAACAAACTCATATTAATGAGGAGGAATGGCAGCACCTAACATTTGACTACATTATGGAAATGCCAGAAAAAGTTTATCGGGCAGTAGGTTGTGAAGAGTGCCGGCATACGGGTTATAAAGGTCGAATCGGCATTTATGAGTTTATGCCAGTTAGTCTTGAGCTTAAGCATCTTATTAGCAGTCATGCGACATTAAATGAATTAAGAAGCCAAACTAAAAAAGAAAGTGTAGAGCCTTTAAGAATTGCAGGAGCTCGCAAAGTTATTGAAGGTTTGACCACCTTGGAAGAGGTGCTGCGGGTTGTTCCATTAAATTAAATTTTTCTTAAGATTCACCTCATCTACCGATGGTGTAATTGTTTTATTCCAAGGGTAAACCAAATAACAGAGGGTAATTTTATGAAAATGCTTAAAGTAATTTTGATGACTGCGGGTATGGCAACTGCGGGTGTGGTTGTAGCAAATACACCTGTGAATCAGGCAGCTATTGCTCCAGCGACAGTTACTACAGTGAAACAAGCTTTAGCATCAAAAGATAATACACCTGTAAAATTACATGGTCAGGTCGTAAAATCTTTAGGCGATGAAAAATATCAATTCCGCGATAAGAGCGGTAGCATTACAATTGATGTAGATGATGAGCTTTGGCAAGGACGTCCTGTTTCAGCCAATACAAATGTGACTTTAATTGGTGAAGTAGACATAGATTATAAGCCTTTAAAACGTGTAGAAATTGATGTAGATCAGGTCCAGTTCTAATAAATTAATTTCTACATTTATTCCTTTTAGCCGCATTTAAATCATGCGGCTTTGCTTTTTTTATAAAGACTTGGCAACATCCAATCAGGATATAACAGGAAAAACAGATGAGAATTTTGCTTGCAGAAGATGATCGCTCTCAAGCTGAAAGTATTCAATCATGGTTAGAATTAGACGGTTATCAAGTAGACTGGGTAGAACGTGGTGATTATGCCCTTACAGCAATTGAGCAGCATGATTATGACTGTATTTTGCTTGATCGGGGCTTGCCCCAACTGACTGGTGAAAAAGTTTTAACAACCATCCGCCACAAACAAAAAAACGTTCCCGTGATTTTTATTACCGCACGCGACAGTATTCATGACCGCGTAGAAGGGCTTGATTTAGGTGCAAATGATTATTTGGTTAAACCATTTAGCCTAGAAGAATTATCGGCTCGCATCCGCGCTCAATTACGTAAACAAACTCTGAGTCAGCAATCGATTTTAACGTGGGGTGATTTGCAACTTGATACACAAGCGAAAGTTGTATTATCTGCTGGTAAGACTATCGATTTAACAGCAAAAGAATTTCAAATATTACGTAAACTTATGGTTCATCCTGAGCATATTATTACCCGTGATCAATTAGAAGAAGCACTTTATGCATGGGGCGAGGAAATCGAGAGTAACGCAATCGAAGTTTTTATTTATCAGCTTCGAAAGAAAATCGGAAGCAGCAGTATTAAAACCATACGGGGGCTCGGCTACCGTATGGGAGACTTAAAATGAGATCAAATCGTTCATCCTTGCAGTCACAACTGGTTAAAACCACCATGTGGAGCAGTATTGTGGTGGGGCTACTGGCATTAAGTTTACTCACCATATTTTCGATTTATCACAACATGTCAGTACAAGATGAAATCATGGATGAAATTTCAGATACCTTACTGGTTTCTGACCTTTCTAAACACTCGATGAAGCAGTTTGATGAGCTGAGTGATGAGTTTGATATTCAATATGAGTTATTAGATACAGGTCAGGTGCTTACCCATTCTCATACCTATCAGCATGAACTTTTTGAAAAAGGTAATTTATCAGAAGGTTTTTCATATTTTTGGTTTGATAGCCAATTATGGCGTAGTCTGGCTGCACAACAAGAAGATTCAGAGCTACAAGTTGAAGTTTTTCAGCCTATCAGTACACGCATTGAAGAGGTATTGAAAGCACTAGCTGGATATAGCGGCCTTATGGTGCTGTTCTGGTTACTACAGTGGGTTATTGTAAGTTGGCGTACCGAGCAACAATTGGCTGCGCTGAATTTACTCTCTAAACGTATTGCTCAAAAAACTGCCTCAAACTTAGAGCCAATTCAAGAACCAGATGTTATTACAGAAATTCAGCCTGTGATTGATGCTTTAAATCAGCTACTTGCAAGGCTACAAAGGGCACTGGTTGCTGAACAGCGTTTTACTGCAGATGCTTCACATGAACTACGTTCACCTTTATCAGCCATACAAATGCGTCTTCAGGTGTTGCAACGGAAATATCAGCATATTCCAGAGCTTGATCATGATTTTGAGCGTATTCAAGAAGACGTTTCAAGAAGTACGAAAATACTGGAAAATTTATTGTTACTCGCTCGCTTGGAACCTAATGAAACAGAGCAATTAGAACTCTCTAAGAGTGTCGTTGATTTAAATCATGTATTAGCCAGAGTGATAGATACAGTAAATATTGATGCACAAGCCAAACAAATGGTAATTGAGACAAATATTCAGTCAAATGAAACCAAAACATTTGCAAATGAAGAGCTCATGTTTATTGCTTTTAGAAATTTATTTGATAACGCTATTCGTTATAGTCCGGCTTTAGGTACTATTCATGTCGAGCTAAGCCAGTACCAGCAAAAATTGAAGATCTCTATAGAAGATACTGGGAATGGTGTGGATGATGAGGTCTTAAGGCGTTTAGGACAGCGTTTTTTTCGTGTATTAGGAACAAAGCAACAAGGCTCAGGATTAGGGTTATCAATTACTAAAAAAATTATTCAACTCCATGGTGGGGAATTACATTTTATGCATGCAAGCCAAGGTGGCTTAAAAGTTGAAGTAATACTGCCTTTTAACCGTGAAATACAAAAATAGCATGGTTGCCCATGCTATCCATTTTTTGTTTTCCCACGAATATTATTGAAACGCGAGGATCGTTCTTATTTAGTTAAAATGAGACGGTTATTGCGAGTAAGGCGTAAACGATATTCCTCGCCAGCATGCATAATTCGAATTTCACGACCTAAGGCGAATAGGTTGTTAGAATGCAGCATTGGTAAGGCATGAGCTGAATCTGTATTGCGTGTAAATAAGCTAAAAGGTGCGTTCATTTGTTGTGCTCCGTGGTATATTCTTGAACGATTTAAATGATAATCATTATCGAATAGATCTGTCAATGAGATTTTAAAGATTTTATAAATTGATAAAATTTGCTTACACTTGTGAAAAATTTTAGTGAGTAGAAAAATGCCCAAACCGATTGTCGATGTTGCAATAGCTATCTTAATTCATCGTGGAAAAATATTAGTGGGATGGCGTGGTGAACAGCAGCATCAAGGTGGAAAGCATGAGTTTCCTGGTGGAAAGGTAGAGCAGGGTGAAACGCCTGAAGAAGCCTGCCGTCGTGAAATTTATGAAGAAGTCGGTATTGGTTTAAAAGATTGGCATCAATTTGATTATATTCACCATGAATATGATGACATTATTGTCAACCTTCATTTGTTCCATAGTTATGTACCTGATGAGTTATTAAATCTTATCCATCAGCCTTGGACATGGTATACACGTGAACAGCTACTTCAATTAAATTTCCCGAAAGCCAATAAAGACATTATTAAAAGATTGTATTGGCCTCATTTTATTAAAATTAGCCATACACTTACATCTGTAGAGAATAGTGATGCTTTATTGTATTGGCGTATAGAAGATGAATTTGGCCCGCGAGAAGTAGAACAATTAACGGCCTTAGATGAAGGGCAACGATCAAATTTAATTATAAATGTAGATATTTGGCATCAATTGAACTCCGAATTAAAAAAACAGATCAAGACTGTTCATTTAAAACAATCTCAGCTCATGAGTTTACATAAAGGTGACTTAGAGGTAGGAATACGTTTTATTGCTGCTTGTCACGATGCAGTTTCTTTACAACATGCTCAGCAAATTGGCTGTGATGCTGTTTTTGTTAGTCCTGTAAAAGTGACGGCTACTCATCCGGACGTTAGTGCATTAGGATGGGATCGTTTTGCTGATTTAATCGAGAAGTGCCAAATTCCCGTATTTGCTTTGGGAGGCATGAGTCCTGATGATTTAGCCACAGCACAACAACATGGTGCATATGGCTTGGCGGGTATTCGTAATTTTTAATAAGAAATAAAGCATTAAAAGCTAGAAAGCTTTCAATGCTTGTTGTGCTTCTTGAACAGTTTTTGGGTTATTGCGCTGTTGTCCAGCTTTTAAAATGACCAACCAAAGTTGTTTTTTCATGGCTTGACTCTGCGCAAAGCTTAAACCACGTCTTGCAAGAGACTCAGCGTTAGAATATTGCTGTTTATGATTTGCAGTTAATGCCAGAAATAAATAGGTCTCGGCTGCCTGTGGCGCTAAACGCTGTGCTTGAAGAGCGTAGCGCTCAGCCTCGGACCATTGTTGGTTTTTGTAAGCCTGCTCGGTTTTTTGCATTAAAGTTTTAAAAGCGGGTAACTGGCTTCCATCATCATTAAAGCGTTGCGGCTTTTTCTGCTGAGGAACAATCACTTGTAAACTTTTACGTTGAATTTCCGGATGATCATAAGGTGTAATTTTTACACCAGATGAGGACTCGGACTTCTTCTTTTCAGAAACAGGAGGTGTTTTCTCTTTTGGAGCTGAATGATCTGGTAAAGTTGTACAGCCGACCATAAGTACAGCACCAATATAAAAAACACCTTTCTTTAACATATCCTGTTTCCTGTTAACGCTTAGTTGTTATAACTACCACTTGAAATGATTCGTGTGTTATTCGACAGATCTTGTTCCATCTGGTTTTCACTTTCACGAATATAACTGTCAGTATTATCATCCTGAGGCTCAGGAATTGTGTTATCACTTTGTGGCGTATATGTTGGATCAACTTGATAATACGGTGCTCCACATGGCGTAGCACGATGTGGGACTGTATGCGCTAGCATTGGAATATACATGGCACCATCACAAGCTTGTGCCGATAAGTCACCCGATGCACGGTCAATCCATTGCCACTGTACAGAGTCTGGTTGACGTAAGTTTACTGGTGTCTGGCGTAATTGTTTCATCACATTAATCCATACTGGTAATGCACCAGATGAACCTGTTAAACCAGTTACTTTATTGTCATCTAAACCTAACCATACTACTGCAACATGATTACCTGAATAGCCGGCAAACCATGAGTCACGTGTATCGTTAGTCGTGCCTGATTTACCCGCTAATTTTAAAGCTGGAGATAAGCTGTTATAGGCTGCACGTCCTGTACCTGATGACATGACCTGTTGTAAACCATAGTTCATGATATAACCGACAGATGGATCAATGGTTTGTTGTACGTTTAGACCATAACGATCAAGTAAACGTCCATTTGCATCTACAACAGAACGAATCGCACGAGTCGGATATTTGAAACCGCCTGTAGCAAAGTTTTCATAAATACCCAGTACTTCCATTGGTGACATATTAACTGCACCAAGGAAAATAGAAGGGTAGGCCGGGATTGTCGATTCAACACCAAATTTTCTTAAATTGTTGGTAAATGTAGATAACCCAAACTCTTGACCTAAGCGCACAGCAGAAAGGTTATAAGAATTTGCTAAGGCTTCACTTAAACTCACAATTCCATGACCACCGCCGCTATAGTTCTTCGGTGTCCAGCTTTTACCGCCGTCTACTGGAACGCTAATTGGAGCGTCTTCAATCTGGCTTGCCCAGTTATAACGTCCAGATTCAATTGCGCTCAAATAAATGACAGGTTTCAATAAAGAACCGACTTGGCGTTTTGCATCTAAGGCACGGTTAAAGCCGGTAAAGTCTTGTGTTGACCCGACAGCTGCAATTAATTCGCCATTTTCAGGATGGGCAATCAGTACAGCCCCTTGCAGGTTTTTCAAGCGAGCAGGGTTGCTATTAGCTAAGCGCTCTACAGAAGCTTTAAAGGCATTTTGAACTTGTGTTTGCGCAATTGGGTCCAAGGTCGTAAAAATACGTAATCCTTGATTGGTTAAATCACTTTCCTGATATTCGGTACGTAATTGACGACGCACAATATCTAAAAAGTCAGGGAATTTTGCTGGACCTAGGCTTGGCTTGCTTAGAACATTTAAAGGGCGCGCAATTTCAGTTTCATACTCTGCTTGAGTTAAATACCCCATGACACGCATGTTATTTAATACTGTATCGCGACGATTTTTTGCCCCTTCAGGGTTTTTCCAAGGGTTATATAAAGATGGACCTTGAACCAAACCGACTAAATAAGCTTGTTGTGCAACATTAAGCTCACGTAGTGGTAAACCGAAATAAAACTGAGAGGCCAATCCATAACCATTGATTGAATAGTTACCGTTTTGACCTAAATTCACTTCATTTAAATATGCTTCTAAAATTTCATCTTTGCTGTAATGCAACTCAATAAGTAAAGCCATTAATGCTTCATTAACTTTACGTTTAAGTGTGCGTTCAGGGGTTAGATAGAAGTTTTTGACTAACTGTTGGGTGAGGGTCGAACCACCTTGGCGACGTCCTCCAGTTACATTACTTACCAAAGCACGTGCTGTACCACGAATCGAAATACCGTGGTGATGATAAAAGTTACGGTCTTCTGTAGAAATTAAAGCTTCAATAAGTGGTTTAGGAACACTATTAAGCTTAATCAAAACGCGGTCTTCATTATGTTGAGGATAAATGCCCCCAATTAATAAAGGTTCTAAACGGGCAACTCCAGTTGATGAAGGTTTTGTACTGCGAACTTCTACAACTTGGTCGTTTGCAAAACTCAATTCTAAAACCTGTTCAGGCTCTACGCTGTCGCCATAGTCGAAACCACGTGTATGGACATACATGTTGCTGCCTTGAGCAACATAGGTTCCAGACTTGTCATAATTACTTGAAGTTTTGTAACCTAGTAATTTTAATTCTTGGGTGAAATTTGCTTGAGTAATTGGCGCATTATTATAAATTTCCAAAGGTCGAGCAAACACCTTGGCCGGAATGTCCCAGCGTTGTCCTTCAAATTTTTCACGTATAATATTATCTAAACGAATCAGATAGATACTAAGAGCAATAAAAGCACCAATCACCAAAATGGAAAAAATTAGCGCGAAGAAACCGATACCACGTTCAAACTTCATATAAATGAGATAAAACCCTAAACAATGCGTTAATGATGCGATAGCTTGTCATCAATTTGCAATGATAAAACTGTGAATAAATGGAAAACTTAGATTGAATTTTACAGTATCTTGTTGTTATGTTTTTTTAAATTAATCTGGTTAATGTTATGATAGCGTAGAATCGCAGCGGAGCTTACTCATTCGTGCAAATTTCACATAAGTCCTTCAGAAACGTCGGGTTAATTGGTCGACCAGATAAATCATCAGTTGTAGAAACACTATGTTTAATTCATGACCATTTGCTAAGTTTAGGCCTAAACCCCATTTTTGATCAGGAAACTGCCGAATTAGTGCCCTATGATCATGCGCAAGTCGTTAGTCGTCACTTATTAGGTGAAGTCGCTGATCTGGTGATTGTTGTAGGTGGTGACGGTTCATTGCTTCATGCAGCCAGAGCTTTAGTGCGCTACAATACGCCTGTGATCGGGATTAACCGTGGACGTTTAGGTTTTTTAACCGATATTAAGCCTTCGGAAGCTATTTTTAAGCTTGATCAGGTTTTACAAGGTCATTTCCAACTTGATCGCCGTTTCTTGCTTGAAATGGAAGTACGTACCAATGGGGAAGTCATTTATGATGCAATTGCTTTAAATGATGTCGTACTACACTCTGGTAAGTCGGTACATATGATCGATTTTGAACTCAATATCGATGGGCAATATGTTTATCGCCAGCATAGTGATGGTTTAATTGTTTCGACACCAACCGGTTCAACTGCTTATGCTTTATCAGGTGGTGGTCCAATTTTACATCCTAGTATGGATGCTATTGCATTAGTTCCTATGCATCCCCATACATTATCTTCACGCCCAATCGTAGTTGGTGGGCAAAGTGAAATTAAAATCGTCATTCGCGAAAATCGGGTATTACCGATGGTAAGTGCAGATGGACAACATAGTGTCTCTCTCAATGTCGGTGATAGTTTGCACATCCGCAAACACCCATTTAAATTAAGTTTATTACACCCACCTGGTTATGATTTCTATATGGCTTGTCGTACCAAATTGGGTTGGAACCAAGATTTTGAATCTTTTCAAAGAGATGAATCATGAATATTGAACAAATGCTATCTGTTTTAAACCCTGAGATTGTAGAGCGTTTAAAAACAGCAGTAGAAATTGGTAAATGGCCAAATGGTGTTGCTTTAACGAAAGAACAGCGTGAAACATGTATGCAAGCTGTTATTGCTTGGGAGTTAAAGAACTTACCAGAAGAACAGCGTAGTGGTTATATTGACCGTGGTACAAAAGAAGAGGGTGAGGTTTGTGAAGATGATCATCACAAGCATGAGCCTGAATTTAAACCGATTCGTTTTGTTTAAAACTTAATAAGATAGAAAAATTATTTTTGGTTATTCCATACAGCCTTATATAGCATGTTTTTCATAAGTTATAGCATATAGGCTTTTATTACTTTTGAAGGATCAAAAGTAACCAAAAATCCTCTGTATCACTGACGATACTTCCTGTATCGCAGTGATACGGTCGACATCCATGTCGACCTTCACGATAGCATTTGTTAACTACGAATTAAGATTGCTTAAATTTCGTGTTTCCCATAATACTTTTGCTTTTTGCATCGCTTCCTCGAAATTAGAAACCACACCCATGGTATATAACGCAATACCCATGGTTTCTGTTACGGCCATTTCCCCATATTCATGATGCTGTTGCCCAAGCCAGACAGCTTTAAAGGTTGCTAAGTCTAACTCTTCTTCAATTGGGCTACGTTCAGGCGTAAGCTTTGGCAACTCATGCTCATAGAGTTCGCCATTTTTAATACCACAAATGAGTGTTTTCGCGTCTGGGTTTCGCTCGAATTCGCCGCCTTCGCCCTTAATAACTGCGCTATTTTGATAGCCTAAGCGAAGTGCACTATGCTGATGTGAAGTTCTGTAAGCAGGATGGAATATGGCTTGTAAGGTGGCTTTAGCGTTAAAAGGATTAATTAAACGGGCTAAAGTATGAATAGGTGAACGCAATCCCATGACATTTCTTAGAGATATTAATTCGCTTAAAACTGGTGAAATCACATCTAGCGGTAAGTAAGCGAAATTTTGTTCTGCCAATTGGGTACGAACTTCTTGTTCAGAATGGCAAATTTTATAATCTAAATATTCCAAAACTTGTTCGGTATAAACTCGGTTAATGGTATGTCCGGAAGCGCCATGCATTACGATTTTATAACCGTGATGAGCAAGGGTAAGAGCCGCTAATAAAAACCAAGGATAATGTTTACGCTTACCGGCATAAGATGACCAATCTAAGTCAACTTCTAAAGGTGCAAAATGAAGCTGGTCTTTTGTGGCTTGTACAAAACCTGCAAGTTCATCAATAGATTCTTCTTTAACACGTAGCAGCATTAAAAAAGCACCCAACTGAACGTCAAGAACTTCGCCTTTTAAAATCATAGTAAAAGCCTGATAGGCTTCTTCATAACTCAGTGAGCGAGATCCAGTTTTCCCCTTACCTAAAATACGGACATATTGAGCAAAGGGATGTTCAGCATCTTTATATATATTACGTTTAGTATTCATGGCAATTCAAAACAGTAAAAGTAAGGGGAGTAGGCAGCTCAAAATGAAATGTCTACAAGGACTTATCAATATGACATAAAAAACTGATGAAAAAATATCAAAAGTGTTTCTCATACTAAAGTCTTAAGGCTGCATGAGTATTTTTTGTGCGTATTAGCCAAAATTTTAATCGAATCGTGATTTAATTCGAGTAAACTTCATGTGCTTTTTTGAGCACTCATATCATAATTTTCTGTGATTCTCCTATATCTTCAGCTTTTTATTGAAAAAGTAAGAGGTTATTTCTAGCTACTCAAAGTAGTTAGAAACTTCAGGTATTCTCCTGTTTTAGAAAACAGTTTTTTGTTTTCATTGAGGTAGTAGGAAGGTTTTTGTTTCTAAAAAACCGTTTCCCTTTTGCGGTGTTCATGTGAAAGGTTAGGGCTGTGTATTCGTAAAGAATAGACGTTTCATTTTGATATTTCCAACGGACTTGGAAATATAGATTGAAGTAAAGTTATGGCTAAAAAACCGATTTATAAATCACTTTATTTTCAAGTGATTATTGCGATTATTGCGGGTGTTTTGGTAGGGCATTTCTCACCAAGTACAACGCAAATTGTTAATGGTGTTGAACAACATATTCCAGGTTTAGGTGAGCAACTCAAGCCATTAGGTGATGCTTTTATTCGTTTGATTAAAATGATCATCGCACCTGTTATTTTCTGTACAGTAGTGAGTGGTATTGCTGGTATGGAAAGCATGAAGTCAGTTGGTAAAACTGGCGGTGTTGCGTTGTTATACTTCGAGATCGTTTCAACAATCGCGCTTCTGATTGGCCTTGTGGTGATTAACATTGCAAAGCCAGGCGTAGGAATGAATGTTGATCCTGCAACTCTGGACACTTCAGGTATCCAAAAATACGTTACTTCTGGTGAGTCACAATCTACCATTGATTTCTTGATGCATATCATCCCAGATACGGTGGTTGGTGCATTTGCAAATGGTGAAATCTTACAGGTCCTTCTTTTTGCAATACTATTTGGTTTTGCGCTTCATAAGTTAGGTGATGCAGGACGCCCAGTTTTAAAGTTAATTGATCAAATTGCACACGTGTTCTTTAACATTGTGAACATGATTATGAAGCTTGCGCCAATTGGTGCATTTGGGGCAATGGCGTTTACTATCGGTAAATATGGTGTAGGTTCACTGGTACAGTTAGGCCAGCTTATTATCTGCTTCTATATTACGTGTTTACTCTTTATTTTCTTAATTTTGGGTACAATCAGCCGCATTAGTGGATTCAGTATTCTGAAAATGATTCGCCTGATTCGTGAAGAACTATTAATTGTACTTGGTACATCTTCTTCTGAATCTGTTTTGCCTCGCATGTTACGTAAACTCGAAATTGCAGGTTGTGAAAAGTCGGTTGTTGGTTTAGTTATTCCAACAGGTTATTCATTTAACCTTGATGGTACATCAATCTATTTGACTATGGCTGCAATCTTTATTGCTCAGGCAACGAATACACAGCTTGATATTCAACATCAAATTACTTTGTTGTTGGTACTTCTAATCTCATCTAAAGGTGCAGCGGGTGTAACAGGCTCTGGCTTTATTGTTATGGCAGCAACTTTATCTGCAGTAGGACATATTCCGGTAGCTGGTTTGGCATTGATTTTAGGTATTGACCGCTTCATGTCAGAAGCACGTGCTTTAACCAATCTTGTTGGTAACTCTTTGGCAACGATTGTAGTTGCAAAATGGGTGGGTGCTTTAGATAAAGATAAGCTCAATGATGCTTTAAACAACCCAGATGAAGTTGACAGAAAAATGTTGGCTCCAAAAAATCCTCAGGTTGCAGAAGGTTTAGATTAATTCGGATCTACCTATATAAAAAAAGGAAGCTTTGGCTTCCTTTTTTATTGGCTGACTGAAAAGTACAGTTTAAATGAGCAGCTAAGCCATGACAGTTGTGTAAAAAATGATTAGCATGCACAGCAATGAGATTCGATAAAACAATAAAGCCGAAGGAAAATATTATGTTGGCATATGATGCAGATTTAGAATTATTCCGTGATAATTTTAAACGTTTTATGAATGAGCATATTGCTCCACATTATGACCAATGGGAACGTGAAGGAATTATGCCGCGTTCAGTTTGGTCTCAACTGGGCGAAAATGGCTTTTTATGTGTGGATGTTCCAGAAGAATATGGTGGTTATGGCGTCCCGACGTATTATTCATTAATGTTAGTTGAAGAATCGGCTCGTGCTGGTTTTTGTGCATTATCAACAGCGATTTCTTGTCACTCTGAGATTGCAGCGCCTTATATTTTACATATTGGGACCGAAGAACAAAAACAATACTGGTTACCGAAAATGGTAACAGGTGAAGTAGTCGGAGCAATTGGTATGACAGAACCGGGTGCCGGTTCGGACTTACAGTCAATGCGTACCAGTGCCATTTTGCAAGATGACCATTATTTGCTAAATGGTTCTAAAACGTTTATTTCAAATGGACAACATGCTGACCTTGTAGTGCTTGCAGTAAAAACCGATCCTCAAGCGCGTGCGAAAGGTGTATCTTTATTATTGGTGGATACTCACCTAGAAGGTTTCAAAAAAGGAACTAACCTCGACAAAATCGGATTGCATTCTCAAGACACATCTGAGCTATTTTTTGACAATGTTAAGGTTCCTAAAAACCAGTTACTCGGACAAGCTGGACAAGGTTTTGCTTATTTAATGCAAGAATTACCGCGCGAACGTACGGCTATCGCATCGACAGCGGTCGGCGCTATTCGTGGTGCAATTGATTTGGCAACCGCTTATGTAAAAGAACGTCATGCATTTGGTCAACCTATTTCACAGTTCCAAAATACTCGTTTTGTTTTAGCGCAAGCAAAAATTGATGAGCTTGCGACAACAGCTTTCTATGAGCGAAATGTTGCTTTATATCAAGAAGGTAAACTTGATGTTGAGACGGCTGCAGCACTGAAAAGTTTTAGTACAGATATGCAAATGAAGGTTGCGGATAACCTATTACAACTGTTTGGTGGTTATGGTTATATGACTGAATATCCAATTTCACGCTTCTTTGTAGATGCCCGTATTCAACGTATTTACGGCGGTACAAATGAAATTATGAAAGAAATCGTAGCACGTGGATTAATCGGCAAAGCTTAATAATAGTTTCAAAAACAGCCTACCTTTGAGTAGGCTTTTTTTTATTATTTAGCTGTTTTCTGCGATGGTTCATCGAATAAAGATTTACAGCATTCTAGATTTTGGCATGAAGCAAACATAAGCGCTTTAGGTAAGCTCGCATACAAATTGGTGATATGCTGTTCAGCAGGATTATTGAAATGCCAATAAGTAAATTGGTCTGAACGTTTATTTTCTAAGACTTTAAAGAAATCGTCTTTATTAATTCTTTGATTAAACTGGATATGTGGCCCACCTTGTTCATGTGTACCGACTGTCGTCATCAGCATTGGGAACACGGTTTGCTTTTGACTTTGCCATTGTTCTAATTCTCGAAATAACATGCCTTGATCAAACCAGAGAGAAGGGCTTGCAGCAAAGTAACGTTGGAAGGCAGTAGGCTTTTGAAAAAAATGATAAAGCACAAACAACCCTCCAAAAGAATGCCCATAGAGACTTTGCTGTTGGCTATTAATTGGAAATTGTTTAGCGATTTCAGGCTTGAGTTCGCTATTTAAAAAAGCAATAAACTGGTCAGCACCACCATATTTATATTTACCTTGCGCTTGAAACTCGGCAGAAGGTTTTGGGGTGTAATCATAAGCGCGTTTTTGCACATCAAAGGTTTTTTGCTGAGGATAGCCCACAGCTACAATAATGAGCGGATCTAAACCTAATTTTGCAGAGCCTGCTCCAATCGACTGGGCAATATTCATTGCGCTTGGAAATGTTGCATTACCATCTAATATGTAAAGTACCGGATAACCATGTTGGGGTGGGGCAACAGGTGGTTTATAAATTTGAATAAGGTATTCATGTCCAGTATTTTTAGATTTGATTTGGAACTGGGCCTGATTGTTGTGAAAATCGATTTTTGATTGATTTTTTACAGGGGCTTGAGCCAAAACGGAACTACTTATTAAAGAGCCTAGAAAGAAATTACAAGATAAAAAGAAAAAAGATTTAAGCATAATAAAGTTAAGAAAATGTTATAAGTCAAATAATAAATGAAAATCATTATCAAATAAAGTGATCTTATACAAAGGTTCGAGCCGGATTAATGAAAAAAGCCCATACACCCATATTGCCTAACAAATCAAAGCCGACTATTGTTATACTCTCGTTTAAAAGATGATTTTGCTGAGGCTGCCTTCCAATGATCAACGATGATCAAAACAAAACGACTTCTCTTAGTTTAGAACAAATTCGCGAAGATATTGATAGCGTAGATCAACAGATTCAAGAGTTATTAAATCGCCGCGCAAGCCTTGCTGAAGCTGTTGCGAAAGCTAAATTTGCTTCTGAAGAGAATCCTTTGTTTTATCGTCCTGAACGTGAAGCACAAGTTTTACGTAAAGTTATGGAGCGCAATCAAGGGCCTTTATCTGACGTAACTATGGCCCGTTTGTTCCGTGAAATTATGTCTGCTTGCCTTGCTTTAGAAGCTCCGCAAAGTATTGCATTTTTAGGCCCAGAAGGTACTTTTACTCAATCTGCCGTACTTAAACATTTTGGTAAAGATGCGGTTGTTCGTCCGCTACCCACTATTGATGAAGTATTCCGTGAAGTAGAAGCGGGTAGTGCGCATTATGGTGTAGTTCCGGTTGAAAACTCATCTGAAGGTATCGTAAATCATACTTTAGATTGTTTTAAAACTTCGAATTTAAATGTGATTGGTGAAGTTGAATTGCGTATTCATCATCAATTCCTTGTTTCTGAAAATACACGTAAAGACAGTATTAAGCAGATTTATGCGCATCAGCAAACTTTGGCTCAATGTCGTCAGTGGTTAGACGCACATTATCCGGGTGTTGAGCGTGTTGCCTTAAACTCAAATGCAGAAGCTGCACGCCGTATTCGCAATGAATGGCATTCAGCAGCGATTGCGTCCGATATTGCAGCAGGTATGTATAACCTTGAAATCTTGCATAGTAATATTGAAGATAATCCGGAAAATACTACTCGTTTCTTAGTGATTGGCCGTGAAAAAATTCCACAAAGTGGCAATGACAAAACTTCATTATTAATTTCAGCGCATGACCGTGCAGGTGCTTTATTAGAAATTTTAGCGCCGTTTGCAAAACATAATATTAGCTTAACGAGCATTGAGACCCGTCCAGCATTACCTGAAAAATGGGCATATGTATTCTTTATTGACTTAGAAGGTCATATCGATCAGGAAAATGTGGCTGCGGCAATTAATGAGATTCGTCCAATGGTAAAAGAACTTCGTATTTTAGGTTCTTATCCTGCTGCTGTTCTTTAATCACTCATGTTGGAATAATGACATGTATCAAGATGGACATGTCATTATGCTTAAAAAACAAATTGCTCAAAGCTTTAAATAACGTTGAGCAAAAGCAAAGTTGAAGTTATGTCACAACCCCTATTTAAAAAAGTTGCATTTATTGGTTTAGGACTCATTGGGTCGAGTTTGGCTCGCGTTATTGTTGCAGAAAAGTTGGCCACAACTATTGTGGCATCTACACGTTCGCAGAAAACTTTAGAAGATGCAAAATCACTTGGCTTAATACAAGAAGGGTTTTCCGATCCTGTAGAAGCTGTGAAAGGGGCGGATTTAGTTGTTTTAGCCTTGCCAGTGCGTGCCACTCAAAAAGTGCTTGAGCAAATTAAACCTTATTTGTCAGAAACCACAATTGTAACTGACGTGGGAAGTACAAAAGGTAATGTCGTAGATGCAGCAAAAGCTGTATTTGGTGAAGATTTACCAGCAGGGTTTGTTCCTGGGCATCCGATTGCGGGAAGTGAACACACGGGTGTCCACGCAGGTAAGGTCGATCTCTTTGCAAATCACAAAGTGATTTTGACGCCATTACCAACCAGTGCAGAATGGGCAGTTGAGAAACTGATTCAACTTTGGTCAGCTGCTAAAGCCGAAGTGATATGTATGGATGTTGCCAAACATGATGAAGTTTTGGCGCATACCAGTCATTTACCGCACTTAATGGCATTTAATCTGGTCGAGCAACTTGCAAATCGTGAAGATAACCTTGATATTTTCCGTTATGCAGCTGGTGGTTTCCGTGACTTTTCACGAATTGCTGCCAGCGATCCTCAAATGTGGCATGACATTTTCTTTGCCAATAAAACAGCTATATTAAATGCTGTAGATGGCTTCGAGAAACAACTTACCGTACTTAGAAAATTGATTGAAAACGAAGATTCTCATGCATTAATGGGTTTACTCGGCCATGCTCAGGCAGCACGTCAGCATTTCAATCATATGTTAGCCAAAAAACCTTTAATGGAGAAAAATAAGGTGACACAGCAATTCAGTATCTTACCGGGAAATAAGGCTTTTAAAGGTAAATTTACCGTACCGGGTGACAAATCTGTGTCACATCGCTCCATTATGTTTGGTGCTATTGCAGAAGGCACGACTCATGTCACTGGCTTCCTTGAAGGTGAAGATGCTTTAGCAACTTTACAAGCTTTCCGTGATATGGGTGTAAGCATTGAAGGCCCTAAAAATGGTGAAGTGACCATTCATGGCGTGGGTATGCATGGCTTAAAAGCACCAGCAAGTGCATTGTATATGGGTAACTCTGGAACAAGCATGCGTTTGCTTTCAGGTATGCTTTCTGCACAAAAGTTTGATTCTGTTATGACAGGTGATGCTTCGCTCTCTAAACGTCCAATGGAGCGTATTGCTAAGCCATTACGTTTAATGGGTGCGCAAATGCAAACGACAGGTGAGAAAGGTACACCACCTGTAAGCATTACTGGTGGCCAGCAATTAAAAGGTATTCAATATGATTTACCTATGGCATCTGCTCAGGTGAAGTCGGGTATTTTACTAGCTGGTTTATGGGCTGAAGGTGAAACTTCGGTAACTGAACCGGAACCAACACGTGATCATACAGAGCGTATGCTTCGTGCATTTGGCTATGATGTTAAAACTGAAGGCAATAAAATTTCCCTTGTGGGCGGCGGTAAGTTAGTGGGTACTAATATTCAAGTACCATCTGATATTTCATCTGCTGCTTTCTTCATGGTAGGTGCTGCAATCACTGAAGGCGCAGACGTTGTTCTGGAAGCTGTAGGTATTAATCCAACACGTACTGGCGTAATTGAAATTTTAAAACAGATGGGTGCTGACCTGACTGTTGAAAATGAGCGTATCGCTGGTGGAGAGCCTATTGCTGATATTCATATTAAAGGTTCACGTACCCTTAAAGGTATTCATATGCCTGAAGATCAAGTGCCTTTAGCAATTGATGAATTCCCAGCCTTATTTATTGCAGCGGCTTGTGCTGAAGGCCAAACAGTATTAACAGGTGCAGCAGAGCTTCGCGTGAAGGAATCTGACCGTATTCAAGTTATGGCAGATGGTTTAAAAATCATGGGCATTGATTGTACACCTACTGAAGATGGCATCATTATCGAAGGTAAAGGCAAATCTGGTGATTGGTCACCAATCTTTGCTGGTGGTGAAATTGAATCACACCATGACCACCGTATTGCCATGAGTTTTAGTATGGCAGGCCTTCGTACTTCTGGTCCGATTACAATTCACGGTACTGAAACTGTTGCTACAAGTTTCCCAACTTTTACTGAGTTGGCGAATCGTGCAGGCTTAACAATCGAAGTTAGCCAATAACTTTTGACCTAACACATTTTATAATTGCTAACACAATAGCAACGGCAGCAGCGAGCTAAAGGCTTGGCTGCTGTTTGTTTATTGCTTATGCTAAGTGCAGATAATGATAAAAGTGTTAGGACAAAGGATGAAAAAATTACAATTTATTGCCAGTTGCCCACAACATGGGGTGCTTGATCATCCACCAAATGAATGCCATATCACTCAAGAATATGTAGCGGCTTTACTGTTTAAACAATTGGGGAATTATGGTTTTGATGCACAGCATATTGTGCATGAACATGAAAAGGTGGAAGTAAGTATTGATAATCACCTTTTACCATTGTCTATTACTTGCCAGCAAACCGACCATGATGGGCATTTAATGTGTGAAATCTCTGCCAATCCTGATGAAGAACAAGACTGGTTTGAGAAAATCGAAACACAAAGTATTATTCGTCAGCTTGCACAGGCTGTTGAAAATAGCTTGAAAGCCGATCATAGCTTTTCAGCATTTGAGTGGAAAAGCTAAACATATTATTGTTAAGGCTTATTTGTGAAGTACGACTTCTTAGAAAAGTCGTACAATTTCTTTAAATTAAATATAAAAATACAAAATCTTTCCCGAAATCGCTACCTATCTTTAATGCTTTGTGTATATTGAAATTATTAAGATATTTACATAATTAGAGTGTAGTTTTCATGACACAAGTTGATATTGCAGCATTATCTCCTCAAGTCGTTTGGCAGCATTTTCAAACACTTTGTACTATTCCTCGTCCGTCAAAGCATGAACAGCAACTTCGTGAGTTTTTACAAAACTGGGCCGAAAGTCGGAATTTAGAAACTTATGTAGATCAAGTAGGAAATTTGATTATCCGAAAGGATGCAACTGCCGGTAAAGAACATGTGTCTGGAGTTATTCTTCAGGGCCATTTAGATATGGTTACACAAGCCAATACTGGTACGGTACATGACTTCTTTAAAGACCCGATTCGTCCAGTTCTTGAGGATGGCTGGCTAATTGCCAAAGACACTACTTTAGGTGCTGATAATGGCATTGGGGTGGCTTTGGCATTAGCTGTTTTAGATTCAAATGATATTGCTCATGGCCCAATAGAAGTTCTTTTAACAGTCGATGAAGAAGCAGGGATGAGTGGTGCGCGGCTTTTAGAGACAGGTGTGCTAAAAGGAAAATGGCTATTTAATATTGATACAGAAGAATGGGGTGAGTTGTATTTAGGGTGTGCTGGTAGTATTGATGTTGAGGTAGAGCAGCCGCTTAGTTATGAACCAATCCCTGAAAATTTGAATGTTGTGAATATTCAGGTGGCTGGTCTTAAAGGTGGTCACTCTGGCGTAGATATCCATTTAGGACGTGGCAATGCCAACGTTATTTTGGCTCGCTTTTTAAATCAATATTTAGCCTCTCTAGGTGGGCATCTTGTTGAGTTTACAGGTGGTACGGCCCGTAATGCTTTACCGCGAGAAGCTGTGGCAACTATTGCAATTTCGCCTAATCAGTTATCAAGCCTAGAAAAGTTACTTGCTGAATATCAAACGGTATGGAAAGAACAGCTAAAGGGTATTGATGACAACTTGCAATTAAGTATTCAATCCACTGGTGTTGAAGTGACCGAAGTGATTACTCAACAACAGCAAAATGAATGGTTGCAAGCTTTAGCAACAGGTCCTTATGGCGTTGCAAGTATGAGTCAGGTTCTACCAGATGTAGTTGAAACCTCAAATAACATTGGGGTGGTGAGACTAAATCGAGAAGGTGGAAAAGCTGTCTTAATGGTTCGTTCAATGGTGAACCAAGAAGCTCAAGATTTTGCCGAAAAAATTCAGGCCCATTTTAGCCAATTTAATATCGGCTCTACACTTACGCCGTTAGTGTCGGGTTGGACACCAAATCCAGATTCGGCTGCTCTAAAGTGCTTACAGCAGGCCTATCAAAATGCATTTAATATTGAGCCAAATCTAAAAGTAATTCATGCAGGCTTAGAATGTGGGATTATTGCCGAGCATTACCCACATTTACAGATGGTTTCTTTTGGACCGGATATTCAAGGTGCGCATGCACCGGGCGAACGAGTTAAAGTTGATACCGTAGAGAAATGCTGGAAGTTATTGGTGACAGCTTTGGCATCTGTAGAGTAGTTTTTTAAGAAATAAGAAGCTCAGTTATGAGCTTCTTAAACTTTTATATGGAAATGATATGTAGCTAATTCGATCTCACAACAAATATAATTTTTACTCGATTTTTAAAAGTTGTCCTGTTTCATTTAAAGTAAATTCATCAAAATCATTCGCTAAATAAAAATGACCTTTATAAAACTGGCGAACTTCTTCGATAATAGCTTGCTGCCCAGTCTTATCCTGATGTCTAGGGCTAAAGTGTGTCAGAATTAAATTGTCTAGAGATTGCTGCTCAGCAAATTCAGCCACCATTTTTGCTGAGCTGTGCATTGGTCCTTTACCTACTTTATCTAAGACTGTTTGCAAATAAGTTGCTTCATGAATAAGTAATTGAGCATCCTTACAAGCATCGGCTAATAATTCTGGCCGATCATTATCACCACCTATAATTGCATGAATCTGCTGATTTTGAATTTTGATAAAGTCTTGAGATTTTAAAATTCGCCCTTCAAACTCTACATCGTAGCCTCGTTTTAAATGCCCCCAAATATCGCCTTTAGGTATGCCAAGCTGAGTTAAAGCTTGAATATCTATCTTCTTCTGGGTGGATTTTATATAAATACTAAATGCAAAACTCGGAACACGATGACTTAGTGGATGTGCTTGAATAAAGAGCTCATCAGTGAGCTGCTGTGGCCGAGTTGCTTCATTAACATCAATAAATTTTATTGAATAAGGCAAATGTAAGTCTGTAAGTTGAGCAGTGATTTCAAACCATTGTTGAATTTCTTTGGGTGCAATCACGATTAATGGTTTGCTGCGTGCATTCATGCCTGCACTTGCCAGTAAACCAACTAGACCATAACAATGATCGCCGTGAACGTGTGTAATACAAATGGCAATTAAGTTTTGTAGTGAGAGTCTAGCTTGCTGAATACGATGCTGTGTACCCTCACCAGTATCAACTAAAATCCAGTCCTTATTTTTACTGTTACGAACAGCTAATCCTGAAACATTGCGTGAAAGCGTGGGTACACCTGATGATGTGCCTAAAAAGGTAAAATGAAGCATATTCTTGGAATTTTTTAGTCAAATGCGTAATTTTTATATTATAGACACTTATTAAAATTTTATAAAAATTATGGTGCATGGTAGTGACCGAGTAAAAAAATATTTTGCGCGTTTTGGTTTAAGTTGGAATAATTTTCAATCAGGACATGGCTTGAAAATGATGGGCATACTCTCAAGTTATGCCCATCAAATGCACTTTATTTCATGATAATAAAACGTGTAATGATTTGGCGAAGCTGTTTTAAATAACCTGTAAAGAAGTGGTTAGCGCCCGGCAAAATCGTAATTGGATGCTTTTGTGGTTTTGCCCACTCAATTGCATCTGAAAGTAAGGTGATGTCATCTTGCTCACCATGAATGAGTAGAATATCACCTTGAATTTCAGGTGTTTTATAGTGACGTAACCCCACAACAGTAGCTGTTGGTAAACCACATAAAATTAACTGTACTGGCTGTAATTCAGGGCTAAGCTGCGCATGACATTTTGCCAAAACATGTGAGCCAAAGCTAAAGCCACCTGCATAAAATGGCAAACCTGCATGAAGCTCACGAACATGCTCAATCACAGCTAAAATATCTTCAGTTTCTCCATGACCTTCATCATGAACACCTTCACTGCCGCCTAAACCACGGAAACTAGGACGGTAAACAATACAGCCATATTCATTAAAGATTTGGGTTAAAAGAGCAGGGACTTTATGTTGAGGGGTTCCACCTTGTAATGGGTGAGGGTGACAAACAACTGCAAAGCCTTTGATTTCACCTTCAGGGCGGTCAACGAAAAGTTCAATTTTACCTACTGGACCCTGGATGAAAATTTGCTCAGACATAGAAGAACCGCTAAATAACAATACGTAAGTGCTATTTTACCGATAGTCGTCATTGAAAACACGAGTTAGCATTAAAAAATATCTACTGTTATAGTTGGCATTAATAATAATTTTTTCAGGTTGTCTATGCTTGCTTTAATTTCTCCTGCAAAAACTTTAGATTATGAAACAGCGTTACCTACAGATGAGTTTACTCAGCCGCGCTTGTTAGAAAACTCAGCACAATTAATTGATGTTTGTCGCAAACTTTCTGCTTCGGAAATTGCGAGTCTAATGAGTGTCAGTGAAAAAATTGCCACACTTAATGCTGATCGTTTTAGAGACTGGAAGCCAGAATTTGATTTTTCAAATGCTCGTCAGGCAATTTATGCATTTAAAGGGGATGTTTATACTGGTTTAGATGCTTATCACTTAAAAGATAAAGATATTGATTTTGCTCAGCAGCATTTGCGTATGCTCTCTGGTTTATATGGTTTATTGCGTCCTTTAGATTTAATGATGCCTTATCGTTTAGAGATGGGCACTAAATTAAAAAATACGCGCGGTCATAATTTGTATGAATTTTGGGATGATATTATCACCAATCAGATTAATGAAGATCTAGCGGCAATTAAATCTGAATTGCTGGTAAATCTGGCTTCAGATGAATATTACAAGTCTGTTAATGAAAAGAAAATTAAGGCTGAAATTGTGAAGCCTATTTTCCTTGACCAGAAAAATGGCAAATATAAAGTCATTAGTTTCTATGCGAAAAAAGCACGTGGTTTAATGGCTCGTTTTATTATTGAAAACCAATTAAATAAAGCTGAAGACATCAAAGCGTTTAATACCGAGGGTTACTACTTTGATGCTGATAACTCATCGGCAAAAGAGTTGGTGTTTAAGCGTGATGAACAATAATCCTAAGCGTGGTTAATAGATGCTGATACAGCTTTACTTATTAAAACGGCTTTGTTGCATAAAGCCTTTGAAGGTAAAGTTTTCCTAAGTTGCTAAAATTTAGGTTACAACTTGGGTATGAGGTCTGCCTAATTCTGTAAATTTATTTAATACGGCTACACGTGCATGGATCTCATTCACTTGGCTGTCAAAATTCCTTGAGTAGAGTTTATCGCCTAATAATTTGATGCAATGCATCTTGGTTTCGACCAAACTTCGCCGATGATAACCAGACCACTTTTTCCAAAGGGCTCTTCCTAGACGCTTAACTGTTTTTAGTAATTCATTTCTCTCTTGCGAATGAACTTTTGTATCTTTCCACGGTTTCGCATTTTTTCTTGGCGGAATCACCGCATATGCTTGACGATCTGAGATCACTCGTCTGCAGCATTTAGTGTCATAGGCTCCATCGGTATAGACAGAATCTACTCGCTCATCAAGTGGTATTTGACCAAGTAAATCACCGAGCACCTGTGAATCACTGATATTGTTCGTTGTGAGCTGAACTGCACGTATTTGCAGCGTTTCAGCATCTATACCAATGTGAAGCTTACGCCATTGTCGACGATATTCAGGCTGATGTTTCTTCCGTTTCCATTCACCTTCGCCCAAAAACTTTAAACCAGTTGAATCTACGAGTAGATGTAGACCATTGCTACTTTTTTGGTAGCTAATCGCAATATCAATATGTTTTTGTCTTCTGCAAAGCGTCGTATAGTCTGGCGCTGTCCAATCTAATCCGCAAAGTTTAATCAGGCTTTGTACAAAGCCAGTGACCATGCGTAGAGAAAGACGAAATATGGATTTAATCATTAAGCAGCATTGGATGGCTGTATCGGAATAAGTTTGATTTCGACCATGTTGGCTTTTTGGTTGAGCATACCATTGTGTTTTGGGATCAAACCAAATGGCAATATTCCCACGATTAATGAGAGCTCGGTTGTATGTGGGCCAATTGGTTGTACGGTAGATTTTAGGTGTAGGCTTATTCATCTCAAAATTATATTGTGGAATAAGCCTTTAGAGA
>NZ_JAKTIM010000059.1:0-33271 GCF_027855455.1 Acinetobacter sp. AOR01_HL
CATCGTGATTTAAAAGGGATGATTTCACCGCAAAATAGTATTTCATCGCTTATGTCTTACTATCATAAGAAGGCTCCGAAGAAAAATCTGCCTCTTGTGATATATGGACAAGATGCTCATCAAGTTCGGCGAGTACAAAAGAACCTCCCTAAGTTAATGATACTTGTTGTCGGTGAAACGGCACGTGCCGAAAGTTTCTCTCTAAATGGGTATGCAAAAAATACGAATCCGGAGCTTTCTAAACAAGATATTTTCAACTTTTCGCAAGTGAGCTCATGCGGTACGGCGACAGCTGTTTCTGTGCCATGTATGTTCTCGGGTATGCCACGTGTAGATTATGATGAGCAATTAGCTAGTCACCGCGAAGGTTTACTAGATATTGCAAAACGTGCGGGTTACCAAGTGACTTGGATTGATAATAACTCGGGTTGTAAAGGTGCATGTGATCGTGTTGAACAATACCAAATTCCAGAAAACTTAAAGAAAAAATGGTGTAAAGATGGCGAATGTTATGATGACATTCTCATTGACAGCTTAAAGCAGTATTTGTCTACTATTGCCAAAGATGATGATCGCCCACGTTTGATTGTTTTGCATCAGGTGGGTAGTCACGGGCCTGCATATTACAAGCGTGCACCTGAGGCATATCAACCCTTTAAACCCACTTGTGATACGAATGCGATACAGGGCTGTTCGCAAACCGAATTGCTAAATAGTTATGATAATACAATCGTATATACAGACCATGTATTAAGCCAAATGATTAATACTCTAAAAGAAATATCAAAATATCAGACAGGTTTATGGTATTTATCTGATCATGGCGAATCAACCGGAGAACATGGTTTATATTTACATGGTTCACCTTATGCAATCGCACCGAGCCAACAAACACATGTACCAATGATTATGTGGTTCTCTGAAAGTTGGAAACAACATAATCTTGCTCAAGTGAATTGTTTAAGCCAAAAAACTAAACAAAAGTTAAGTCAGGATAATTTATTCCCAAGTTTGTTAAGTTTGCTGGATGTAAAAACTAAGGTAGTAAATAACAAACTTGATATGTTGAGCCAATGTAAATAAATATATTTTTAATTTATATAAAACGAAGCAAAATAGACTTGTTTCGTTTTATAAAATGTATTGGTTCGTAATTAGCACACATTTTAAGATCCCTCTAAAATTATTTAATAAACCTTCGTCAGCTATGCATCAAACTTACAACAATATAATTATTCTTAAAACCCAAAGACCACCCAGATTCTTTATAGAAAGGTTCACCATATTTAATTGTATGCTCGATATAAAAGTAAACCCAATATTTCATTTCTTAATTCTCAATTATTTAGTAAGTAATTTAATTTTTTCTAACCATTTTGCATATGCTTCAGTTTGCTGGGGTAGGTACTCATAATAATCATATGTGCCTTGTTCGCCAGACATTACATGGCCAATCATGAGTTGAGCCACATCACGCGATGTAAATGCACTGAAGTTAGTTCGTGCTGTTCTTCGTAGGTCATGAAGGGACCAATGCTTCATGTAAAAGTCATGATGTCGTCTTAGGCGTTCCATTAAGTAGGCTGGCAATGAATTTGAAGAACCATGGCTCATAGGGGTTGCTTCACTGTCATTAGTTAAGAAGTACTCACATGAGCTATAGTCGAAAGCTTCGACAATTAATGCCTCCATTTCAGGTAAAATAGGGCGAATGATTTCACGGCCAGTTTTCTTACCAGTCTTATTATTTACTACAGGAACAACCCATACTTTTCTTTTTAAATCGAAATCTGTCTTTTTAGCTTTTCTGAGTTCGCCATTTCTACAACCAAACATTAAACATAGTTTTAGGAAAATTTTGTTTTTAGGCAAAATATTTGATTCTTCAATAGCCATCAAAACCATTTTGATTTCTTCATCAGAAAGAAATCTGGTTCCTCTATTTCTCTCAATGCCCAAATCTTCCTTGGCATAAATGTCGGATAAAACATTTACTTCAAGTAACTGTCTTTTTTTAGCCCACTTAAGGACCTGTTTTGCATTCGTTAAAACCCGATCTGCGATAGAAGGTACTTCATCAGCTAGTTCTTCAAGTAAAGCTAACCATTGTTGCAATGTAATTCTGTCAACTGGTAAATCGCCAACTTCGGGAATTACGTGTTGCTCAAAGGTATTCTTAATTTGTTGGGCAGAAGTTTTCTTCTTCAGGCAATAACTTTCATACCAATCATTAAAAACTTCTTCAAATGTGCTTGCATCGATATATTTTTGCTGCTGTACACGAACTTCAACTTTAGGGTTCATTCCTTTATCTAAAAGCGACCGCATTTCACCAGCTTTAATGCGTGCATCTTTGAGTGACATATGAGGGTAGGTGCCCAGATCTAAGCGTTCGGCTTTTCCAGCAAAACGGTACCGAAGCTGAAAAACAATTTTCCCTTTAGGTGAGATCCTGACACTCATTGAGTCCCGATCTGCTATTTCTTCAACTTTATCACGTGCCTTGCCGTTATTAGCTTTCAGCCACACTTCAGTTAAAGCCATAGTCCACCTGTGTACATAATTTTGGTCAAGTAAGAGATAAGTGCGAATATGTACACGTATGTGTACATAATTGATAGGGCTTATTCTGTCCTAAAATGTCTTAGTGTGTCTATATTAAAAATGGGGGAAATATTGAGAAATAAGGCTTTTATTGTAGTTTTTGTCTTAGTGTGTCTTGGAGTGGCTAAATGGCATTAATTCTTTTGAACGATTAATGCCATAGTTGTTCCATATAAGCCATGACCCTGAGAGGCTTGTCAGGGTCAGTTACACAAAAAGTGAAGTCTTATTTTTGTTCAAGCCAAGCAGGTAATGCTGCCATAACTTGTCCAAACTTCTCGTTAAGTGGCGCGCCACCTTGTGCTAAGTCAGGTTTACCACCACCTTTACCACCTAACTCGGTCGCTAAATGTTTGATGATGTCACCTGCTTTTAGATTTGCAGTGTATTGCGACGCGACTGATGCAAGCAGGCTGACTTTGTCACCCTCTACACCTGCTAACACAATCACTGCGTTCTCTAATTTTGATTTTACACTGTCATGTAAGTTGCGAAGCGCTTTGGCATCAACACCCTGAACAGTAGTAATAAGCGTTTGACGACCAGCAATAGTTTGAACTTGGTCAATCAAATCAGCCGCTTGGAAGTTTGCCAATTTTTGGTTGAGTTGTTCAATCTGCTTTTGTAATGCAGAAACCAATTCTACATTGGCTTGTACACGCTCAACCGTTTGGTCTTTCTGTGCTTTTAATAAGCTATTAATGTGCTGAATATCATGATCAGCTTTTTGTACTACTTCTAATGCTTTAGTACCGGTCACTGCTTCAATACGACGTACGCCGGCAGCTACACCACCTTCAGAAGTGATTTTGAATAAACCAATATCACCTGTACGTTTTACGTGAATACCGCCACAAAGTTCGATTGAGAAGTTTTTCTCGTCAATGACTGAGCCCATAGAGAGCACACGAACTTCATCACCGTATTTCTCACCGAACAACATCATTGCACCTTTTGCTTTCGCAGTTTCAATGTCGAGTAGTTCAGTTGTTACGGCAGTATTTGCAATGATTTCAGCATTTACCAGACGTTCAACCTGTTGTAGTTGTTCAAATGACACAGGTTGGTCATTTGCAAAGTCAAAACGTAAGATATCACTTGCAACCAAAGAGCCTTTTTGTTGTACATGCGAACCTAAAATTTGACGAAGGGCAGCATGCAACAAGTGAGTTGCTGAGTGGTTACGCGCAGTAGCTTCACGAATGTCTGCTTTAACAATCGCTTCTACATTTTGACTGGTTTTAAGGTTACCAACAGTCACAATACCTTGATGAACAAAGGCACCACCAGACTTTTTCGTGTCCTGAACTTCAAAAATACCTGTTTCGTTTTTGAAGATACCAGTATCACCAATCTGACCACCGCTTTCAGCATAGAAAGGAGTTTGGTTTAGAACGATAAGTGCTTCGTCACCTTCAGAAACTTCATCAACTTGTACGCCATCTTTATAGATCGCTACAATCTGGCCTTGACCGGTTGTGTTGGTATAACCGTCGAATTGAGTTTCGCCTTCAACTTTTACAATGTTGTTATAGTCAACGGCAAATTTACCAGCATCACGCGCACGTTGACGCTGTGCAGCCATTTCAACTTCAAAACCTGCTTCATCAATAATAAAGCCACGTTCACGTGCAATATCAGCAGTTAAATCTGTTGGGAAACCATAAGTATCGTAAAGTTTAAATACAGTCGCACCCGGAATAGTTTTGTCTTTTAACTGAGCAAGTTCTCCTTCAAGAAGTTTTAAACCTTGCTCTAAGGTTTTAGCAAACTGCTCTTCTTCACGAATTAATGTTGCTTCAATGACTTCACGGCGAGCTTCTAACTCAGGATAAGCCTGTCCCATTACTTCAATTAATGGTTGCAACATTTTGTAGAAGAACGTACCTGTTGCGCCAAGCTTGTTACCGTGACGGACAGCACGGCGGATAATACGACGTAATACATAACCACGTCCTTCATTACTTGGGTTTACACCATCAGCAATTAAGAAGCAGCAAGAGCGGGCATGGTCTGCAACTACACGTAAAGAAGGCTGACCTTCATCTTCAATACCAATGATGTTTGCAGCAGCTTTTAATAAATGTTGGAACAAGTCAATGTCATAGTTTGAATTAACATGTTGCAATACGGCAGAAATACGTTCTAACCCCATACCTGTATCGACAGATGGAGCAGGGAGTGGGTGAAGTACGCCATCAGCAGTACGGTTAAACTGCATGAAAACGTTGTTCCAGATTTCAATGAAACGGTCACCGTCTTCTTCAGGTGAACCAGGTAAACCACCCCAAATGTGTTCACCGTGGTCGAAGAAAATTTCTGAACATGGACCGCAAGGACCTGTATCACCCATTGCCCAGAAGTTATCTGATGCGTATTTTTCGCCTTTGTTATCACCAATACGGATAATACGTTCTGGTGCTAGGCCGATTTCTTTATTCCAGATGTCATAAGCTTCGTCATCAGTATGGTAAACCGTGACATAAAGTTTATCTTTCGGTAAAGCAAGCCATTGTTCGCTAGTTAAAAATTCCCATGCGAACTTGAGAGCATCACGTTTGAAATAGTCACCAAATGAGAAGTTACCCAACATTTCAAAGAATGTATGGTGACGAGCTGTATAACCAACATTATCTAAATCGTTATGTTTACCGCCTGCACGTACACATTTTTGTGATGTTGTTGCACGTACATAATCACGTTTTTCAAGACCTAAAAAACAGTCTTTAAACTGGTTCATCCCAGCATTTGTAAATAATAAAGTTGGGTCGTTGGCAGGAACAAGAGAACTCGATGCAACACGTGTATGCCCTTGCGTTTCAAAGTAGCGCAAAAATGCTTCACGAATTTCAGCAGATGTCATTAAACGAGTACTCACAACCAAGTCACTCCATATTTTCGAATTTGGCTAAAAGCATCACCACAAGTTTATTTGTTCACAAAACTCGCATGTGATACGGGGCTTATTTTTAAAAAACGCTAAATTGTAACGGAAAAACCCCACCGAACCAACGATTTTAGAGGGAATATCTTACAAAACTGTGATTTGGCTAAAAATCTATATTCAATTAGCCATGACGTGTTTTACTATATACCTTCTTTCGCTTCTCGTTTTGTAGATAAGGATAGGTCATGCAACGTATCGCCATTAATGGGTTTGGCCGGATTGGACGTAATGTTTTACGTGCCTGGTTTGAGAGCCCGAAACAATTTCATTTTGAAATCGTGGCGATTAACGATATAGCAGATGTACATACACTGGTACATTTATTCAAATATGACTCAACCCATGGTCGTTTTAATGGCAAGGTTGATATCACCATTGAAAATGAAAAGATTTATTTAAATATTCAATCTAACCAGAGACTCTTAAAGGTTGAAGTTTTGCAGCAAAAACAGCCAGAACTTTTACCGTGGGCAAGTTTAAAGATTGATGTTGTACTTGAGTGTACAGGTTTATTCCGCTCCCATGCTGATGCTACCCGCCATTTAGAAGCAGGGGCTAAAAGGGTCATTATTGGCGCTGCGCCTTTTGATCATGTTGATGCTGCAATTGTTTATGGTGTTAACCATGCTGATGTGAAAGCGACTGATCAGATTATATCGAGTGTGTCATGTACGACACAGGCTTTAGTTCCACTGGTTAAAATCATTGATGATGCATTTGGCATAGAAACAGCGCTTATGACGGAAATTCATGCGGTAACAGCAGATCAGTCTGTGCTTGATCATGCGCATCGTGATTTGCGTCGTGCTCGAGCTTCTGGGCAAAATATTATCCCGACTACCTCTAGTGCGCTCGGTGCTTTAAAGCGTGTGATGCCAAAAATGGAAGATCGTATTGATGGTTACTCAATTCGGGTACCTACCATTAATGTAGCGGCAATTGATTTAACGTTTATCGCGCAATCTCCAATTACGGTCCATCATATTAATGAATTGCTGATTAAAGCATCTCAAACAGATTATGCAGAAATTATGGCTGTAACAGATGAACCATTAGTTTCAAGTGATTTTAATCATTCGCCCTATTCACTTATTGTTGATTTAACTCAAACCATGGTTGTTGGACATCAAGCCAAAGTATTTGTTTGGTATGATAATGAGTGGGGCTATGCAAATCGTTTATTGGATTTGTGTGATTCTTTTAAAAGTTAAATTTGGTTAATTGGAAACCGGGTGATAGTTCAGTTATTGCCCCATTCTTTGGTCTAAGAACTTTTATTGATAATGGAAGTCAAAAACAATAAGTCTTTGAATATTATTTTTAATTCATAGAGTCTACTTTTTGACTTTAGAGTTTATTAAGAAAGATTTATGCAAATTGTCAGGTGCATGGCACAAAGTATCATGCTACACTAAGAGAAATCGGGTGTGTTCCCGATTTTTTTATGTGGGGTCGTTCCACGTTGATCAGATTTTAGGCTTGAAATATGACCATTTCAGAGACATGGTTGCTGCCTGACGGGGTAGCAGATGTATTGCCGGAACAGGCGCAAGTCATTGAAAAACTTCGCCGTGAAGCTATAGATTTCCTCGCAGTACGAGGTTATCAACTGGTATATACACCATTTATCGAATACATCGAATCGTTGTCTTCATTATCAGAATCAAATCAAGACCTGGATTTAGTAACTTTTAAGGTGATTGACCAGCTTTCAGGCCGTTTACTCGGTATCCGTGCTGATATGACACCGCAAGTTGCACGTATTGATGCACATGTAAGACCTGTTGAAGGTGTTGCACGTTACTGTTACGCAGGGACTGTATTACATACAAAACCACAAAATTTCAATGCGACTCGCGCACCTTTACAATTAGGCGCAGAGTTATATGGGCACGATAGTATTGAAGCTGATGTCGAAATGGTCGACGTGATGCTTGGTTTGATTGAAAATGCCTATACTTTACAAGGCGCACATTTAGACTTAGGGCATGTAGGCCTATTTCGTAGCTTAGTAAAATATGCGGGTCTTTCTAAAAATGAAGAGCATGAGTTATCTGATCTTTATCAAAGAAAAGCATTGCCTGAGTTAGCTGAATTTACCCAAAATTTAAATATGGGTTCAGATTTCTATGCACTTGGCCGTTATGCAAGTGATTTAGATGCCTTACAAGCGCATTTAAGTGCAGATATTTTAAAAGATGCTGAATTTGATGCTGCATTAAATGCACTTAAAACCACTCTCGAACAGATTAAAAACCGTTGGCCAGCACTTAATGTTGGAATTGACGTGGTTGAACTTCGCAGTTACCACTACCACACTGGTTTGATGTATGCAGTTTATGCACCAAATCGTGCCGCACCTTTAGCGCAAGGTGGCCGTTATGATGGTATTGGGGAACACTTCGGTCGTGCACGTCCGGCTACCGGTTTTAGTTGTGATTTATATGCTTTAGGTGCGAACCAGTTTGCCGAAATCGAAACTGTAGTGGCACCTAAAGGTACAGAAGCTGATTTACTTAAAGCAATTGCGAATGCGCGTTCAGAGGGTTTACGTGTAGTTCAATTGTTAGGTAATGATGATTTAAGTTCTATTCCTTATGCAACACATCAATTGGTATTGCAAAACGGACAATGGAATATTGAAAAGATTTAAACGCCAGCAGTAAGTTTTTTACTGATGGTTTCCAATTTTAACAGCATGATGTAATGAGGCTATTATGGGCAAAAATGTTGTGGTACTTGGTACCCAATGGGGCGACGAAGGTAAAGGTAAAATCGTCGACCTGCTCACAGATCAGGCGGCTGCGGTAGTACGTTATCAAGGCGGACATAACGCAGGTCATACTCTTGTCGTAGGTGGTAAAAAGACTGTATTACACCTCATTCCATCAGGCATTTTACGTGAAAACGTATTGTGCTTAATTGGCAATGGCGTGGTGCTTTCACCAGCAGCATTAATTGAAGAAATGGGAATTTTGGAAGCTGAGGGTGTTCCGGTTAAGGAGCGTCTACGCATTTCTCCAAACTGTCCACTTATTTTGCCTAACCACATTGCTCTTGATCAGGCACGTGAGAAGAAACGTGGTAACGCTAAAATCGGTACTACAGGTCGTGGTATCGGCCCTGCGTACGAAGATAAAGTTGCGCGCCGTGCAGTGCGTGTTGCTGACCTTGTTCGTGGTGGTGCAGCGTTAGAAGAAAAACTAACCGAAATGCTAGAGTTACATAACTTCCAATTGACTCAGTTCTACGGTGTAGAAGCGGTTAAATTTGAAGACGTATTGGCTCTTTGCAACGAATGGCGTGAAGTTCTTGCTCCATTAGTGATTGACGTAACTAAAGTATTACATGACTACCGCAAAGAAGGTAAGGCTGTAATGTTTGAAGGCGCTCAAGGTTCACTTCTAGACATCGACCACGGTACTTATCCGTATGTTACCAGCTCAAATACAACTGCTGGTGGTGTAAGTTCTGGTTCAGGTATGGGTCCTTTACATCTTGATTATGTATTAGGTATTACGAAAGCTTATACAACACGTGTAGGTGCTGGTCCGTTCCCAACTGAATTGGTTTACGATGCTGCGAGTGATTCTGGTGACCCAATTGGTAAACATTTGGGTACTGTGGGTCATGAGTTCGGTGCTTCTACTGGTCGTCAACGTCGTTGTGGTTGGTTTGATGCTGAAATCTTACGCCGTTCTGTAGATGTAAACTCACTTTCAGGTATTTGCTTAACTAAACTTGACGTTTTAGATGGTTTAGAAGAAGTGAAAATCTGTGTGGGTTATGAAAATACAGATTCAGGTTGTGTAGGTTCTTCTGATGCGGTTTCTTTCGAATGCTTGAAACCAATTTATGAAACTATGCCAGGTTGGAGCGAGTCAACTGTTGGTTTAACGAGCATTGACCAATTACCTGCAAATGCTTTGGCTTATGTAAAACGTATTGAACAATTAATCGAATGTCCGATTGATATCGTTTCAACTGGTCCAGACCGTGCAGAAACAATCATTTTACGTCATCCATTCTCTGCGTAATTCGCAAAGATAAAAATAGCCTCCTAAAAGGGGGCTTTTTTATACCCTACTAAAGTGCAGTTTTGGTTTGGTTCGATTCAGATTAAAACATGATATATAGTTCAGGAATCATAGGCTCAGGATGAAGCTGCAACCCACTATTTCAAAAACCATTTTTTATTCTTTTTTATTTGCTATAGGTGGTTCACCCACATTAGCAATGCTGATTATCTATGGTCAAAATTATAATCCGGACTTCTTCATGACGGCATTTATGAGTCTTTCTGTCCTGATAGCTTGTGTCCTCATCCCTGTTGTTCTCATACAAAACAGTTATTTACTCTGGAAGAGGAAAAATCCTAATCTTGAAGAGAAAGTTAAGACTTTAAGTCACGTTTATCTTGGTTTAAACATAATATGTTTAATATTCTGGATTTATTTGATGACTTTATCTAATTGACCGTTACATAAATACTATGATCGTGAAGAAATGAGAGATTTAAAGCGTGAGTGGTATTTCTTATAATAAGTGCAAAAGAATAAACAGTTTTTTAACGATTTAGGTGACCCATGTTAATGAATAAAAAGTTCGTTCTAAGCTTGTGCGCAGCAGGTGCAGTAACAATTTCTGGTTGTGCCACAATGGCTGATATGGCAGGTGCAGATACCGCAACCTTAAATGCTCAATCTGCGCAAAGTTTCAATAAAATGGTGCAGGAAGCGCGTGGTAAAGGTGCTTTAGATACAAGCTCAAGTACCTATAACCGTATTAATGCGGTTTTTAACCGTTTAAAACCTTATGCGAATCAAATGAATCAGACAGGCCAGCCATTTAGTTGGCAATTGGCTGTATTGAAGTCAGATACGATTAACGCTTACGTTGCACCTGGTGGCAAGGTCGTGTTCTACACAGGTATTGTAAATAAACTGAACTTGACTGATGCTGAAATTGCAGCAGTTATGGGCCATGAAATGACTCACGCCTTGGAAGAGCATGCAAAAAGTAAAATTGGCGCTCAAGCTTTAACTGATTTAGCGTTAAATATTGGTTTAAGTCAGATTAATGGTGGTAATGTGAGTCAACTAGGCGCGGCTGCGGCTCAGTTAGGCACACAAGTAGGTGTGGGTCTGCCATATTCTCGTAGTTTGGAAAGCCGTGCTGACCAAGGTGGTTTAATGCTAATGGCGCGTGCAGGTTATAACCCGAATGCAGCGATTACGCTTTGGGAAAAAATGAACAAGCTTGAAGGCAGTGGATCATCTTTCTTGTCTACTCACCCATCAAACGCTCAACGTATTAATGACATGCGTAAGAATTTACCTGCGGCATTAGCTATTTATAATGGTCGTAAGTAAGTTTTAACACTTATAGAACTGATGTTAAAAACGGATGCTTGACATCCGTTTTTGTTTTTAAGGAGCAGGATTAGGCTGTTGTATATGAATAGCCTCAATGCCTTGTAAAATCTCTGGTGAAAGCTCGATTTCAAAAGCTTGGATATTTTCTTTGAGCTGATCCAAATTGGTTGCACCAATAATCGTACTCGTCACAAAAAATTGCTGCTTAATAAAAGCCAGAGCCAATTGAGTTAGGCTTAAACCATGTTTTTCAGCAAGCTGTGCATATTGTTCAGTTGCCCATTCACTTTGCGGGTTGCTGTATCTGCTAAAGCGAGGGAAGAGTGTAACGCGGGCATTGGCTGGTCGAGCCCCATTTCTAAATTTTCCAGTTAAATAACCGAAAGCAAGAGGAGAGTATGCAAGTAACCCTACACCCTCATATTTGGCAATTTCTGACATACCGATTTCATAGGTGCGATTAAGCAGACTATACGGATTTTGCACACTCACAAATTTACTCACACCTAAATTTTCAGCAAGCTGAAGAAACTTCATGGTGCCCCACGGTGTTTCATTAGATAAGCCGATGTAACGAATGCGGCCTTGATTAATCTCTTTTTGGAGAGCGAGTAATGTTTCTTCTAAGGGAGTAGTGTCATAATCATTTTGAGCTTGCTGATTACCATAAGCGAGCGTTCCAAAGAAGTTGGTATGGCGTTCAGGCCAATGTAATTGATAAAGATCAATATAATCAGTTTGTAAGCGTTTGAGAGAGCCATCAATTGCTTGTGAAATATGTTCACTATTAAACTTGGTATGGCCTTCTCGAATATGGGTTCCACCAAAACCAGGACCTGCAATTTTTGAAGCAAGGAATACTTTATCGCGCTGACCATGCTGTGCAAACCAATTGCCTAAGATGGTTTCGGTTGCTCCATATGTTTCTGGCTTAGGAGGGACGGAATACATCTCTGCCGTATCCCAAAAATATAAACCGTGTTCTAAAGCGTAATTGAGTTGTTCGAAAGCTTCTTGTTGAGTATTTTGCTCACCAAATGTCATGGTACCTAAGCAAATTTCAGGAAGGTTAATGCCAGTGTGACCAAGTGGTTTAAATTGCATACTGCGAAATCCTTAAGAAATTTTAAGTTAGCCTAACGGAGAATATGTATTCAACTTAAATCATAAAAACAGAATAGTTTGTAAGCTTTGTGTATTAACTCATTGTTGCATATAAAAAAAGCAAACCGAAGTTTGCTCTTTATTCAATAATTACGAGTAATTATTCTTCGTCATCATAGTCTTCGTCAGTGACTGGGGTTTCTTCTAATGAAGTATCAAAAATTAGAATAGCTTTACCGTCAGTTTGAATCATACCTTGATCTTCTAAGGTCTTTAATACACGGCCAACCATTTCTCGTGAACACCCGACAATGCGTCCAATCTCTTGTCGAGTAATACGAATTTGACGGCCATTCGGCAAGATCATTGCTTCTGGTTGTGAAGATAGGTCGATTAAGCAACGCGCAATACGACCTGACACATCAATAAATGCAAGATCGGTCATTTTACGAGTTGTATTTTTTAAACGACGAACGAGTTGCGCGAAAACGGCATAGCTGAGATCTGGATACTGTTTGCTCAGTTCGTGGAAGTTGTCATATGAAATTTCTGCAATTTCACAGACATCACGGGTACGAACTTCAGCTGTACGTTGAGGGTTCGGTTCGAAAAGCCCCATTTCCCCAAAGAAGTCACCAGGATTCAAATATGCCACAACAATTTCACGTTCATCGTCTTCACGTAAAATAATTGAAACTGAGCCTTTTAAAATTAAATATAAAGATTTTGACTCTGTTCCGGCATCAACAATTGTGGTTCGTTTTGGATATCTGTTGATGTGAGCACGTTTTAACAATGCTTTAACGGATTCAGGTAGTTGCCCCGGAGATAAAGCATCTGTGCTGAGTTGTGAAAAATTTGAAGTCATGCTTGATATGTTCCGAATAGGGTAAACAATTCACACAAGCTCGAGATGAGCTATTACACAGAAGAGATGAAATTCCTTATCAACTCATTTTATGTTAGTGTACAAAACAAGGGTCTGTTGACATTTCACAGATGGTTGCGACATAAGACAATTTTTCTGGACGTTACGAAGCAAGAACTATGGAATTTAGTCATTCTAAATCAATAGAGCTTAACAACGAAACGAACAAAAAATCTGGCCTTGCGCTGCATCAAAGATGCTTTAATTGCACCTCAGATTCCGGCTGAAATTTAACAAACTTTATTACAAAACTGGACAAAGGATTGCCCTTGTCTGTGTTTTGCGTTTTATTTGGATTAATTTTTAGCTATTACGCAATCCATAGATGAAATGTCAACAGACCCTGCTTAAATTTATAATTTTTTTTGGGTAGTTGCAATGCAAACAAGTGTACATTGGCTAGAGAATGTTGCTTTTGAAGCGAAATCAGAGAGCGGTCATAGTGTAGTGATGGATGGCTCACCTGAGTACGGTGGTGAAAACCGTGGACCACGTCCTATGGAGTTGATATTAATGGGACTTGGTGGGTGTGCTTCGTTTGATATTGTGACTATTTTAAAGAAATCCCGTCAAGATGTGACGAATGTCGTATGTCAGCTTAAAGCTGAGAGAGCAGATGCAATTCCGGCAGTTTTCACCAAGATCCATTTACACTTTGTAGTGACAGGTAAAGCTGTAAAAGAAAAACAGGTCGCAAAAGCAGTAGAGCTATCAGCTGAGAAATATTGTTCAGCAAGTAAAATGCTTTCAGATGGTGGCGTAGAAATTACTCACGATTTTGAGATTATTGAAGCAGCATAATTTTATTTGTGAATGCCTAAAAAATAAAAAAGCTAACAGTCATGTTGGCTTTTTTTATGATAAGAATAATTAAAAAATAAAAGGAGAGAGTTAAGTGAATATCCGTTTAGCACAATGGGAAGATACCGAGACCATATGTTATTTACTTAAACAAATGGGATATTCACAGCCTTTAAAAGTGGTTCAGGAACAATTTCAAATACTAAGTAAAGATCCTAATGCGATTATGTTGGTCGCAGCTGACGATTTAAAAGTGTATGGAGTTTTATCGCTTTATTTTATTCCACAAATTGCCTTACAAGGTGACTTTGCCAAAATATGTTATCTATGTGTTGACGAGAAGATGCGTAGTAAAGGAGTGGGGCATTTGCTTGTACAAGAAGCAGAACGGTTAGCGAAGCAACGTGGTTGTGACCGAATGGAACTTCATTCGGGGATACAAAGACCTTTGGCACATCAATTTTACCTAAGAGAAGGCTATGTCGAAGCGCCAAAGTACTTTCGTAAAGTTTTAAATTAATGAGTCGTATTTAAAAAAAGTTGAGGGTCTACCCGTGCATTGTTAAGGCTCATTCCCCAATGTAAATGGGGGCCTGTGACACGTCCTGTTTTACCGACTAGACCTAAAGTTTCCCCTTGACGAATATGCTGGCCTTTTTCTACTTTTATCTCGCTTAAATGGCAAAACATACTAATTAAGCCTTGGCCGTGATCGATTAATACAGTTTGTCCATTAAAAAAATAATGACCTGTTTGAACGACTACACCGTCTGCTGGAGCAACTACTTTTTGGCCTATTGGTGCTGGAATGTCTAGACCTGAGTGTGGAGCACGTTCTTCACCATTAAAAAAGCGTTTTCTTCCAAAAGAATTGGTAAATTTACCAGAAGTTGGGCGTATAAATTTTGGTAAGGCTTGCCACGAACTTTGCGTAAATGAACTATAAACATCATTTTGTTCTTTAGCTTCTTGAGCGTAACGGTCTAATTGACTTTGATTGGGATTTACATAGTCTTGATTGGTAACTTTAAGGCGTTGCTCAGCATATGGATAAGATTTAACTTCTATTTGAATAGGGGCTTTATTGGTTTCGAGTTGAACACTACCAAGTGGAGTAGATAACGGAATACCGAAAACAGCATAACGCTGCTGTCCTTCTTGGCTAATTAAAACCGGTTTGTGTTGAAAAGTGACCTGAGTAATCTCCGAAGTTAAAGGAATAACTGCAATACCACCGGGTCTTCTTGAATCTTGGGGTAACTCCGCCATTGCTAGAGTCGAGCTGAAAAGACAAGTTGTTAATATAATATGTTTTAAGCGCATTTTTAATTTCAAAAAAAGGATGGAATTGGCAAGATAAATTAATTCTTAATTCGGGAATTCTCAATGAAGTCTTTGTGAAGACCATAAAATAGATGAGAGTAAATATAAATATTCAAGATATTTAATAAAATGTAGCCGAAGTGTACTTGAAATATATACAAAACAAACCCATATTATAATCGAGTTTTACTCGCAGTATTTTTTATAACTTAATGAAAAATATATAAAAATTTATTTGAAATCCGAAAAAGTGTTCCCATCTATTACACAAGTACGAATTTGTTGTGAGGAATAACAAGAATGCGATTTGAAAAATTTACGAACCGCTTGCAGCAAGCCCTCTCAGATGCTCAATCCTTAGCGATGGGTAAAGACCATACAGCTATAGCAGGTATTCATATTTTGAGTACTTTATTGGAAGAGCCGTCCAATATTAGTTTGTTGCAACAAGCAGGTGCACGGTTACCTGAACTTAAACAAAAGCTAGAGCAGGCTTTAAAAGATGCTCCGACTATTGCTAACCCGACGGGCGATGTCAATTTAAACCCAGAAGCAGTTAAAGCACTCAACTTGGCAGATCGATACGCGCAAAAAGCTGGCGATGAATTTTTGTCAACTGACTGGGTTTTATTGGGCTTGGCAGAAACTGGTGAAACAAAAAATATTTTAAGTGCCGTAGGTGTAACTCCCGACAGCTTACGCAAAGTAATTGAAAATATTCGAGGTAGTGACAAAGTCATGAGTAATAATCACGAAGACCAACGTGACTCACTTAATAAATATACGATTGATTTAACCGAGCGGGCTTTATCGGGGAAACTTGATCCGGTGATTGGGCGTGATGATGAGATCCGCCGTACCATTCAGGTCTTGTCACGCCGTACTAAAAATAACCCAGTACTCATTGGTGAACCTGGGGTAGGTAAAACCGCTATTGTTGAAGGTTTGGCACAACGTATTGTCAATGGTGAAGTACCAGAAGGCTTAAAGAATAAACGTGTTTTATCGTTAGATTTAGGTTCATTGCTTGCTGGTGCTAAGTATCGTGGTGAGTTTGAAGAACGTTTAAAAGCTGTTTTAAAAGATTTGGCGAAACACGAAGGCGAAATCATCTTATTCATTGACGAGTTACATACACTCGTTGGTGCTGGTAAAGGTGACGGCGCAATGGATGCAGGTAATATGTTAAAACCTGCGTTGGCTCGTGGTGAGTTGCGCTGTGTGGGTGCAACAACCTTAGATGAATATCGCCAATACATTGAAAAAGATGCAGCCTTGGAGCGTCGTTTCCAAAAAGTACTGGTCGATGAACCAAGTGTAGAAGATACAATTGCGATTTTACGTGGTCTGAAAGAAAAGTATGCGACTCACCATGGCGTACAGATTTTAGACTCAGCGATTATTGCTGCGGCGAAAATGTCTCATCGTTATATTACAGACCGTCAATTACCGGACAAGGCGATTGACCTGATTGATGAGGCAGCTTCTCGTATTAAGATGGAAATCGATTCTAAGCCAGAAGCACTTGATAAACTTGACCGCCGTTTAATCCAGTTGAAAATGCAATTGGAAGCGGTGAAAAAAGATGAAGACGCAGGCAGTAAGGCCGAAGTTACTCATCTTGAAAAACAGATCGCTGAAGTCGAGAAAGAATACAACGATCTGGAAGAAGTGTGGAAAGCTGAGAAAACACTGGTAGAAGGCACTAAACAAGCTCAGGTTGAACTTGATAAAGCACGTATTGCTTTTGAAAAAGCTCAACGTGAAGGCGATTTGGCAGAAGCAGCACGTTTGCAATATGGTGTAATTCCAGAGTTGCAAAAACAACTTGAACAAGATGAAGTTGCTGAAGAAAACGAAGAGCCAAAACTCATTCGTACAAAAGTAACTGAAAATGAAATTGCCGAAGTCGTTAGTGCTGCAACAGGTATTCCGGTTGCTAAAATGATGCAAGGCGAGCGTGAAAAACTCCTTCATATGGAAGAGTTCTTGCATGACCGTGTTGTAGGGCAAGATGAAGCAGTCGTTGCGGTATCGAATGCTGTTCGCCGTTCACGTGCCGGTTTGTCTGACCCGAATCGTCCTAGCGGATCATTCTTGTTCTTAGGACCAACAGGTGTTGGTAAAACTGAGTTGACTAAAGCTTTAGCTAACTTCTTGTTTGACAGTGATGATGCCATGATTCGTATCGATATGAGTGAATTCATGGAGAAACATTCTGTCAGCCGTTTAGTTGGTGCGCCTCCGGGTTACGTAGGTTACGAAGAGGGTGGTGTTTTAACCGAAGCTGTTCGCCGTAAACCATATAGCGTAGTGTTGTTTGATGAGGTTGAAAAAGCGCATCCAGATGTCTTCAATATCTTGCTACAAGTGTTAGACGATGGACGCTTAACCGACTCACAAGGTCGTGTAGTGGACTTTAAAAACACGGTTATTGTGATGACATCGAACTTGGGTTCACAAGATGTACGTGAACTTGGTGAAGGTGCAACTGATGATGAAGTGCGTACCATTGTAATGAATGCGGTAAGTCAGCATTTCCGTCCGGAGTTTATTAACCGGATTGATGAGCTGGTGATTTTCCATTCACTCAAAAAAGCACAGATTCGTGGCATTGCCGATATTCAGTTGGACCGCTTACGCTCACGACTTGTTGATCGTGATATGAGTTTAACTGTAGATGACAGTGCATTTGACTTATTGATTGACGCTGGTTTTGACCCTGTATACGGAGCGCGTCCATTGAAACGTGCAATTCAACAACAGGTTGAAAATACACTAGCTCAAAAAATCTTGTCAGGTGACTTTGTTGCGGGTGATACCATTTTAGTTAAAGGCGAAAATGGTCACTTAGTGTTTGATAAGCTGAAACTCAGCTAAGTTTTTCTGCTAAAACCGAAAAGAGAATATGGAAACATATTCTCTTTTTTTATATTTAACTTTTATGCTGATTTGAAGATATAAGCGCAATAATTGAGTCTGCTACTTTCTGTGTGAGAGTTTTAAGTTTTTGTTCGGCATGACCTGATAAAAAATAATGGTAATGATAAACACGTCCTAGATAAGAAATACAGATAAAGAAAGTACCTACAGGTTTTTCCGTAGTTTCACTTCCGCCAGGTTTTAATAAACCTGTGCAGCTCACAACAATGTCAGCTTGTTGAAATAGGGTTTGACCAAGCCTGCACATTTCTTCAGTTACTTGTGGCGATTCTGCTGTGTAGGTTTCAATTAACTTTGGATCAACTTTTAAAACACTGATTTTAATACTGGGGTCATAACTGACTAATCCACCCAGTAAAATATCAGCACCACTATTTTTATGAATCGAAAACTGACTGGTTAAGTAACCTGAACTGGCACTTTCAATAAATGCGATTTTAAGTAAACGGTCTTCTAATAACTGACAGCATTGCTGAAGCATTATTCCACCTCGTATGGTGTTTATTTATGAATAAATCTAACTACAAATAAATTATAAAATCACGTTAAGTGATCTAAGGGTATGGTTCAAGTCTAAGATAAAAAACTATAAAACTATTTGAATATTCACAAAAAGCCTGTGAAGAATTTCAGGTTTTAAAATGATCAATGCTAATTATCGGGAAGTTTCTTTATAACATTGCGACAAGGTTAAAAACTTGTTAGTTTGATTCGATATAACAAACAATAACAATTTTAGGATGAACATGATGAACAATAAGCAAGGGTGTGTGCTGGGAGTTTTAAGTTGTATAGCGGTATTACCGACGAATCTATGGGCTGCACAGCCTATGAATGAAAGTGCGCTTGCAACTCAAACAGGAGCAGTAACGGCAGCTCTACCCGTAATTATTGCGAAAGCTCAAGATGATGCGAAGAAGCCAGAAATAGAGCAACGTCAAGTTCGGCAAACACTAGGGGATAACTATTTACAGCAGGTTCGATGGAATTCACTGCGCACAAGTGTGTTATCGCCTTATCAAGAACAAAAGCAAAATCAGGTCATTGATGGAAAAGAGAAGAAAAAGTTAGAAATGGTTGCTCTGCCAGAAAGAGCTGATCGTTTTACGCGTTATGATTTTGAGTCAAAGAATGTACATGGTGAAGTTATCATTACCGTGAAGTAATGATAACTTCCTTTTTCAAATTCAGATTAGTTTAGCCCTGGATGCTGAATTTTCCATGCACGGTGGATTTTTTGATTACGTTTAAAATCGGGTCCAATCGTTTCAGAAGTAATTTCTTCAACGTCATATAAAGCCTCGATCTCTTCATCCATCTCAAAACCACGATAGTTATTTGAGAAGTAAAGTGTACCTTCACTTGTTAAGCGGTTCATTGCACGTTTAATCAAAGAGACGTGATCGCGCTGCACATCAAAAGTACCGTGGAACTTTTTAGAGTTAGAGAATGTTGGCGGATCAATAAAAATAAGATCATATTGTTCATGACCTTCTTTTAACCATTCAAAACAGTCACTTGCAAAGAACATATGCTGTTCGTCTGCATGATCTACCGTTAAACCGTTTAAAACGAAGTTTTCTTTTGACCAGCTCAAGTAAGTATTAGATAAATCTACACTGGTTGTACTTGCAGCGCCGCCTAAGGCCGCGTGTAAGCTGGCTGTCGAGGTATAACTATAAAGATTTAAGAAGTGCTTACCACGTGCTTCTTGAGCAATACGTAAACGCATTTGACGGTGGTCAAGGAACAAACCAGTATCAAGGTAGTCAGTCAGGTTCACTAAAATTTTAGCTTTACCTTCTTGCACGATGAAACGTTTATTGGCTGTACTTTGTTTGGTGTACTGATTTGTACCAGTTTGACGCGCACGTGTTTTAATAAAGATTGCATCGCGATTTAATCCTGTTACCGCACGAATAGCAGCAAGCGCTAAGTTAAAACGTTTTTTTGCTTTTTCAGGATCAATCTTTTTAGGTGGTGCATATTCCTGAACATGTAAACGGTCGCCATATAAGTCTACAGCAAGGTTAAAGTCAGGGAGGTCTGCATCGTATAAACGTAAGCAATAGATATTTTCTTTGGTTGCCCATTTTTTCAAGGCAGTCATGTTCTTTTGCAAACGGTTAGCAAAGTCTTGAGCTTCTTCCATTTCAACAGGTTGAGCTTGCCAGTTTGCCAAGAATGGTTGAGTGACTTTTTCAGGTTTAACTGTACCGAAACGAACATAAATCGGTAATTTACCATTCATTAAGCGTAATGTTTCTGGTGCTTCAAGTGCTAAAACATCCGCTTGTTCAATTTGTGCGGCAATGATTGCTGCATATTGATTTGGGAAGTTCTTTTGTAAGAGGGCAGATAAGCCTAAGTAAAGAGAACGGTTAGAAGCTTTGTCACCTAAGCGCTCACCATATGGAGGGTTGGTAACGATAAAAGCAGTTTTATTTTCAGCACCGAAATCTGGCCAGTCTGCTAAAGTGCGCTCTTCAATTTGAATATCGCCTAGTAGCTTTTCAAAACCTGCTGCAATAATGTTTTCGCGTGTTGCTTTTACAGCTTCCCAGTCAGCATCGTATGCATAAAACTTAGGTAACGGTTGTTCAAGTGCTTTTTCATGACGCTCTGCTGCTTCGGCTTTGAGTGAAAGCCAAAGTTCACGGTCATGACCATGCCAGCCATTAAAACCAAAACGACGTACAAGACCTGGCGCACGATCAGTTAAAATCATTAATGCTTCAATAATAAATGTGCCTGAACCACACATTGGGTCAAGTACAATTTCCGGGTTACGTTCCTTAAGCTTGGCTTTTTGTAAAATTGCTGCTGCGAGGTTTTCTTTAATTGGTGCATCTGTCATGAAACGACGGTAGCCGCGTTTATGTAATGAATCACCAGATAAATCTAGGCAATATGTATGCTCGGTTTTGCCCGCAAGCACATATAATGTAATTTCCGGTTGTTTGGTATCAATACTTGGGCGGCGACCTACAGCTTCCATAAAGGAATCAACAACACCGTCTTTTACACGAAGGGTTGCAAACTGCGTATTTACCTTAATTTCACGCTCTGCGTGTAAGCGAATTGCAAAGGTACTTTGTGGTGCAAAAATAAGTGACCAATCAAAACTAATTGCACCTTCATAAAGCTCTTCAGCTACATCACGTGCATCGTGGGTACGTTCAAGTTCATAAGTATGAATTGGAAGTAAAACACGTGAAGCAAGACGTGACCACATGCAAATACGGTAAGCATGTTCAAGCGTTCCTTCAATGATTAAACGTCCTGCTTTACGTTCTGTCACTTTGGTGCCAAGCTGTTCTATTTCTTCTTGTAAGAGGGTTTCTAAACCATCAGCACAAGTAATCCAATAGTGGTTTAAACGTAAAGAGGTATTCATAAACTCGATTGACCAAAACATATAAATATTAACGATGCAAAGTTTAACGTATTTTGGTGTCTAAAAGTTTTTAAATTATTGCAACCTATCACTTGGCAACCAATAAATTGATTTTTAAAGTTTAAAATATAAAAACTGGTATGTATTTTGCTAAATCTTTCGAAATAAAACTTATTTAATTAATCATTATTGATGGTTTTTAACCAATTTTTATGATTTGAATACATAGGGGAATATAAATGAAAGATGTGATGGGGAATGGTTTTATAGCGAATGCAGAAGCTTTCACACTAGCTACTCAAATTTATGTGCGTATGCGCAGAGTAACGGGACGGGTGATAGATGCAATGTATGTTGTTCAAAATAAAGACTATGCGAAATATGTAATTGCACTGGCACTAGAAGCAGAAGATGACGAATTAAAACGCTGTGTTGAACGATTAATGGTATTGACTGATTCAATACCAGAGCAGTCTCAAAAAGAAATGACAGTAAGTATTCAAACTAGTGAAGAATCAGAAATCACAGCCGAAGACATTTATCGGGCACAAGTTCCACATCATTATATTGGTGCTTTAAGGTAATCTGAGCACGGCTCTAAATTTTCTGGTCAATTTAGGGCCTTATTCTGTAAAGTTCTTCTGCGAAAAGAACGGAATTCAGCTACACTATGCACGTTTTCGCGATTCGACCCATAGGAATCCATTATGCATATTGCAGCGTTGCATCAACCGAGCCAGGTTCAGCTCAATCAAGACGGAAATTTAAAACATTTTTTAACGATTGAGGGCCTTTCAAAAGAAAACCTCACTAAGATTTTAGATACCGCGCAAAGCTTTTTAGATGATAATAATAATTTAATTAACCGCCCGCTTTTAGAAGGTCGGACGGTTATGAATCTCTTCTTTGAAAACTCCACCCGTACTCGTACTACTTTTGAAGCAGCAGCAAAACGTTTGTCTGCCAATGTATTGAACATTGATATTGCACGTTCAAGCACGTCAAAAGGTGAGACTTTACGAGATACGCTTTGGAACCTCGAAGCAATGGCTGCCGATATTTTTGTTGTACGTCATTCATCTTCAGGTGCTGCACATTTCATTGCTAAAGATGTATGTCCGAAAGTCGCAATTATTAATGCCGGAGATGGACGTCATGCCCATCCAACGCAAGCGATGCTCGATATGCTCACTATTCGCCGTGAGATGAAAAAACCATTTGAAGACTTGAGTGTTGCCATTATTGGTGACATTAAACACTCTCGCGTTGCGCGTTCAGATGTAGCTGCACTTCAAACACTCGGATGTAAAGATATCCGTGTGATTGCGCCGAACACCTTATTACCGGTTGGTTTTTCAGAATATGGCGACCATGTTCGTTTGTTCAATAACATGGATGAAGGCATTACCGGTTGTGATGTGATTATTGCTTTACGTATTCAAAATGAACGTATCGATTCACCAGCATTATCTTCGCAATCTGAATTTTACAGAATGTACGGTTTAAACAAAGAGCGCCTTAGCTTGGCTAAACCGGACTGTATTGTTATGCATCCGGGACCAATGAACCGTGGTGTAGAAATTGATTCGAGTATTGCTGATGGTGAACAGTCAGTGATTTTAAAACAGGTCACTAACGGTATTGCAGTTCGTATGGCTGTGCTAGCGTTGTCTATGCAAGGGCAACTCCAAGAACAAGGTTTAATTGAAGCGATTGCGTTGTAAGGAATGGATCACATGAGTATTGTAAAAATTGAAAATGTACGTGTGTTAGACCCAATCCAAAAAACAGACAGCGTACAAACTGTATATATTCAAGACGGTAAGCTCATTGCCCCAGTCGATCAGGTTGAACAAATTATTGATGGTCAGGGTAAATGGTTAATGCCAACTATGGTTGATTTGTGCGCGCGTTTGCGTGAACCGGGTCAACAGCAGCATGGAACGTTGAAATCAGAAGGGAAAGCTGCACGTGCTAACGGTATTTTGCACGTCATTACGCCGCCAGACTCAAAGCCGATTGTACAAGACAATGGTGCGCTCATTCACGGCTTAATTGAAAAAGCTTGGCATGATGGTGGTATTCACATGCATATCATCGGTGCCCAGACTCAAGGCCTAAATGGTAAGCAACCAGCAAATATGGCCGGCCTTAAAAAGGGTGGTTGTACTGCTGTTTCAAATGCGAATGCTGCTTTTGAAAATGACGATGTCGTTGTTCGTACATTAGAGTACGCTGCGGGTCTTGGTTTAACCGTCGTTTTCTATGCTGAAGAGCCACAACTTGCTAAAGATGGTTGTGCTCATGAAGGCTTTATTGCATCACGTCAAGGTTTACCAATGATTCCTGCAATTGCAGAAACCGTAGCGATTGCAAAATATCTACTTATGATTGAAGCGACAGGTGTTAAAGCTCACTTTGGTTTATTGTCTTGTGGTGCTTCGGTCGAATTAATTCGTGCTGCAAAGGCAAAAGGTTTACCGGTTACTGCCGATGTAGCGATGCATCAGTTACATTTAACTGAGCAACTAATTGATGGCTTTAATTCACTTGCACATGTTCGTCCACCATTACGTTCTGAGCAAGATAAAGAGCTTTTACGCCAAGGTTTAAAACAGGGTGTAATTGATGCAATCTGTACCCACCATGAGCCTTTAAGCAGTTCAGCCAAAATGGCTCCATTTGCAGAGACCCAACCGGGTATTACTGCATTTGATACTTATGTGGCTTTAGGTATTCAGCTCATTAATGAAGGTCTATTTGAACCTTTAGAATGGGTAACTAAAGTGACAAGTGCTCCTGCCCAGGTAGCAAATATGACAGCACGTTGGCAAGCTGAAGCAGGGTGGGTGTTAGTAGATCCTAAGTTAAGCTGGACTGTAAGTAAAGACACTATTTTATCTCAAGGGAAAAACACCCCTTTACTGGGTCAAAAGCTTACAGGTAAAGTCTTACAAACTTTTGCTGTTTAATTTTAAGCAGAAAAATGCCGATATAAAATATAAACAGGTAGATCATAAAGATCTGCCTGTTTTGTAAATACTAGATGGAAAATTGTATATAAATTATTTAAAAAACAACAAAAGATTTCGAGCGCATTAGAATAAAAAACTATCAGCAAAGAGAAGTATTTGAATAATCAAAAAGTTGCTGGTTACGACGTATAAGATTCGGGAGAATAACCAATGTCGATAAACCCTATAGAACTGCTTAAAGAAAAAGTATCTTCAACAATATTAAATAATCAGGATGGATACCTCGGCGAAAAAACAAACGCTTTATCTAAGTTTTATCCAATTCTACTTTCATTATTAGCTGCTAAACCTGATCTTATAGGACAATTGAAAAACAGTTTGGCTCCGTCATTATCCGATCTTTTTTCTCATAATGAGCAAATTAAGAATACTGTGCTTACCCATTTAAGCGGTACAGCACCAAATAATGAAATCGAAAATACCCTCAATAGCGCATTAAAACCGAGCCTTAATGCAATTTCTGACGTTGCCGGAAATGATCAACAAAGTATTGTGAACTATTTACGTCAGCATGCTGAAACGATCCGTTCATATTTACCAGGATGGGCCGTGGGCTTATTAGCTCCATTAGGTATTGGAGCTGGTTTATCTTCTGTAACTTCATCGACAGCACCGCCACTTGCAGCAGCAACAGAGACTACGGGTAAATCTCGTGGTTTTTTACCCATTATTGCGCTCATTATTCTCGGGTTATTAATTGCTTGGTTGTGGCGCTCTTGCCAGCATAAAGAAGCTACACCTGCACCAGAAACTAAAGCTGCGAGCGGTGTAGAGGCCGCGGCTGCTCCAGCTACTTTAACTTTAAGCACAGATGATAAAGGTGCCGTGAGCCAGTGTCAGGCTGGAATTGGCGATCAAGGTTTCTTGGCGACTTTACAAACTCAAGTTAAACAAGTCTTTTCAGCTACTAAAGACTGTGATGTTGATACAAGTCAAACTTATGCGGCTGCTTTTACCGATAAGGATGCTTTAGCAGGCGTGTTGGGTGCATTAAAAGGTATTCCAAACGCTTCTTTAGAATGGGTGGGTGACAAGATTACATTAAAAGCAGGTGATGCTGCAGCGTTAGAAGCGTTAACTGCTAAAGTAAAAGCACTTGTTCCACATACCGAAGTTGTTGCCGCAGCGCCAGAAACAGCTGAACAGTCTGTAAGCAACAGTTTAAGTGCTTCACAAACAGCCTTAACTGCAATTGACCCGAACAATGTAGATGTAAACGCACTAGTTAAAGCACTTAATTTACAAATTATTAACTTTGCGAGTGGCTCAAGTGACATTCCTGCAGATAACAAAGCTATTCTTGATCAAGCAGCAACCCTTTTAAATAAAGTGTCTGGTGTTAAATTAGATGTAGGTGGTCACACCGACTCAACAGGGAATGCCGCTGCTAATAAAGCGCTTTCTCAACGACGTGCTCAAGCAGTAGTAGATTATTTAGTTTCTAAAGGAGTGGATGCTTCTAAACTGGTTGCTAAAGGCCATGGTTCAGAACAGCCAGTTGCAGACAATACGACCGAAGAAGGACGCTTTAAAAACCGTCGTATTGAGTTTTCAGTAGCTCAATAAAAAACAGATTTTATTGAATTCTAATTTGAAAAAAGCTTCTCATTTTGAGAAGCTTTTTTTATAGAAATAAATATTGTTAGGTTGGCATGAAAATTAGTTTGTTAGGGAGTGGGCGTGTGGCCTTCCATTTGGCAAAGGCACTTTTGGCTAAGGGACATAACATCGTACAAGTCTATGCACGTGATTTTGAGAAAACCAAGAAGTTTGCAGAGCAAATTCAAGCGAAAGCATGTCAGTCTCTTCAAGAGTTTCAACCAAGCGATTTAATTATTCTGGCAGTTTCAGACAGTGCTATTGCTGAGCTTGCAAAGCAGGTACACGAGTTATTTCCCGAAACGCTTATGGTTCATACTTCGGGGAGTACAGACATTCAAGTCATCAGTCAGGTACATGAAAAAGCAGGGGTGTTTTATCCATTACAAACATTTAGCTTAGAAAGAGATGTTGATTGGCAAGCCACACCATTATTTGTAGAGGCGACCAATAAAGATGACTTAGCAATACTTTCTGATTTAGCAAATAGCCTAAGTAAGCGAGTATATCAATACACCTCCAAACAACGTTTAACTTTGCATTTGGCAGCCGTGTTTGCCTGTAATTTTAGTAATTATTGTTTTGATATAGCAAAGCAAGTCGTAGACGCGGAACAGGTCGACTTTGGCTTGCTTTACCCATTAATTCTGGAAACAGTAAAAAAAGCTACTGAAAATGATCCAAAGCAAATGCAAACAGGACCTGCAATGCGAGGAGATCAGAATATCTTGGCAATGCATCAAAGCTTATTAGCCCAAGCAAATCGAGATGATTTAAAAAAGGTTTATCAACTTTTAAGTGATGGCATCGTAAAGCGCCATCACTCATCTTAATTTTAAGAGGTTAAGGTTGACCGTTATTGCCCCATTTTAAAAAGCCTTTACGCTGATTTAAACGTTCAAAATATTGGTCGACATGTTTAAGCACTGGATGGTCAAAAGGAGTTGCTTTCCAGCGTTGTACAGATAGCCCAATTGGTATATCAGCTAGGGTAAACTCAGTACCTGCAACATAGGCTTGAGTTTTTTCAAGTTGTTGATCGAGAATCTGCATTTGTTTATTCCACTGATCAATACCTTGTTGTAACAAATTCGGGTCTTGATGAAGGGCTGAATGTCGAATGAGCGACATAAATGCATAAGTCCAGCTGTTATTCAGTTCTATAGCTTGCCAATCAATCCACTGGTCAATAATAGCTCTTTGCTTAGCTTGAGTTGGGTAGAGTATATGGTCTTTATCATAAGCATTTGCTAGATAACGTATAATGCTATTCGACTGCCAAAGGACTAAGTCGCCATCTAAAATCACTGGAATTTGACCATTAGGATTTAATTGCAAAAATTCAGGAGATTGAGCGGAGCGGAAATCTATGCCCCAATCTTCTCTCTCATATGTAAGATTTAATTCGTCACATAGCCATAAGACTTTGCGAACATTAATAGAATTATCACGCCCTAAGATTTTTAACATGCGTTGTCCTTAGTATTTTTTAGTATGGCAAGTACCTTTTCTATAAATAACGAGATTGAGTTCAATTGGCAATCATTAATTAGCCAGAAAAATGGACAAGATAAGTTATAGGTTTATTTAATTTTTAATATTGAAATGAAAAGGGCTTAGTTTATTACTAAGCCCTGTTTCTTACTTAATCTTCTTAAAGATAAAATCATTAATCTTATGACCTGACTCAATACCACGGCGTTCAAACTTAGTCACTGGGCGCCATTCTGGTCGAGGATAACTGTTGCCTTTACCAGCCAAGTTTTCAAGGTTTGGACGGTTGTCTAGTACATCCAACATCCACTCAGCATACGGTTCCCAGTCTGTTGCAGCGTGGAATGTGCCACCAAGCTCAAGTTTTTGTTCAACCAATTGCATACGTTCATGAATAACGAAGCGGCGTTTGAAATGACGTTTCTTTTGCCAAGGGTCTGGGAAGTAAAGTTGTACGCAGTTGATACTGTTGTCAGGCATTTCACGTAGTACTTGAATTGCGTCAGCATCGAGTACACGTAAATTTTTAAGCTCTGCCATACCTGCTTCATAGACACATTGAGCAATGCCCGGTACATGGACTTCAATACCCACATAGTTGCGTTCAGGGTTCGCTTTAGCCATAAGCACTAAAGAACGGCCCATACCGAAACCGATTTCAACAGTTAAAGGGCGCTCCGGATGATCAAAGTGCTGACGTAAGTCACCCACGGGATATTCCAAAATTAAATCGCGATGTTGTTCTAAAGCCGTGCGTTGAGACGTATTGAGTGGGGCTGAACGACGCATAAACGTCACAATTTCACGGTGTTCAGGCAAATTGTCCAATTCTGCAATTTGCGTTTCTAACTGATCGATCGACATAACCTTGGCAATATTGAAATTCAAATGCGGTATTTTAAGTCTTCAGGTGGTCAAGTCAAATGTTTCGGTGTTTTTCTTCATGTAGATGTCATGATCAATATTTAAGCTAAGAGGCTAATTAAAACCCACATGAACATTTTTACTCATGAAAACTTTTCAATTAAAAACACTTTCGGTTTTTTTAAGTGCATTAGGTGCATTTTCATATAGTTCTGTTGCTCAGGCACAGCTCATGTTTAGCCAGTATGTTGATGGTAGCAGTAATAAAAAAGGGTTAGAAATTTATAACCCGGATGGTACTACTGTTAACTTGGCTGATTATGAAATTCAACAATTTAATAATGGTGGAACTGCGAAAACAGCCACTTTCCGTTTACAAGGTACACTTGCAAGTAAACAAAAATTTTTGGTGGGGCGTTCAGAGTTACAGACAGAACTTGGCAATAAAGTAAATCAAGTGGCTGCATTGTCTTTTAATGGGGATGATGCAGTTGTGCTTGTTTATAAAGGCACACCTGTAGATCGTTTTGGCCGTATTGGGGAACGACCTGAGGCAGGATGGGGAACTGCTGTTTCAAGCTTGGGAAATAGCTTTAAACGTATTGAAACTGAAAATCCAGCTTTGAGTATTGATCCGACAGCAGCATTTGATTTGGACCATTCATGGACAGCATGGGCAAACCGAAATGATTTTACAAATCTATCAGGTTCTACCACTCAACCTCCTATTGAAACGGTCAGCTGTTCAAGCTCAGATACACCAATTGCCGATTTAGCAACATCAGCACAAAACCAGACTTATACCGTGCGTGGGGTAATTACTGCCGACTATCGTTATGCAAATGGTTTCTCAGGTTTTTATGTTCAAACACCTGATACGAAAGCACGTGCAAATGTGAGCAATGCTATTTTTGTTTATATTCCGAATAGTAGTGCGGTGAAAGGTGGACAAATTGGTGATGAGGTTATTTTACGTGGTCGTTTAACCAGCTATCAAAATCAGCTACAGATTGACCAATTACAACAAGATATTCAAACCTGTAATAGCAATATGGCAAATCAGGTTCAGCCAATTAGCCTTGAACTACCATTTTCGAGTTTAACAGGCAGTTCAACCCATTCTCCGCAGCGTTATCAAGGCATGTTGGTGAAATTGCCTCAGACTTTAACGGTGAGTGAGAATTATAATTATGGCCGTTATGGTGAACTATCTTTAAGTTTAGGTCGCTTATATATTCCAACCAATTTATATCCAGCGCTATCTCCTGAAGCTAAAGCTCTAGCTCAGAAAAATTTATTATCTAAAATTATTTTTGATGATGGTTATAACAATCAAAACCGTACACCATGGTTACCTACAAATTTTAGTGCTGCCAATACATTGCGTTCAGGCTACCAGCTTAAAAATCTCGAAGGGATTTTAGAATATCGTTTTAACGGTTGGCGCGTACAACCAGTGCTTGGACGTACGCAACCAGAAGTTGTTACTCAAACAAATCCACGCCAGAGTGTCATTACAAAAAATGCCAATCATATTCGTGTAGCTTCATTTAACGTCTTGAACTATGACAATGGTGCAACGGGTTTCCCAACAGAGCGTGGTGCAAACACACAAGCAGAGTTTGATAAACAGCACCATAAAATTGTGAGTGCATTAAAAGCGATTGATGCTGACGTTTACGGTTTAATGGAAATTGCCAACAATGGCTATGGCCCAAACAGCGCAATTGCTCATTTAACCAGTGCACTAGGTCCAGACTGGAAATATATTATTCCTGAAAATCTGGATCGTTTAGGTAATGATGTTATTGCTGTTGCGATTATTTATAACAGCAAGCGTGTGAAGCCTTTAAATAAAGCTGTTGTGCTTGATTTAGGTGATAAAAACCGAACAACCTTAGCTCAAACTTTCCAAGCTGTTCGTGGTAATAAAACATTTACTGTTATTCCAAACCATTTGAAATCAAAAGGATGTAGTGGAGTAGATGCCAACTCTTCTGATGCAGATCAAAATGATGGTCAGGGATGCTGGAATCCAACCCGTGTAAAAGCAGTTGATCAAATTGTGCAGTGGCTAGCAAAAAATCCGACGCAAGTGCCTAAGCAAAATGCTTTACTCGTTGGAGACATGAATAGTTATGCAAAAGAGGCGCCGATTTTGGCATTTGAAAAAGCCAATTATAAAGTCTTACTTAATGACACTAAAGTTGGGCAAGGCGCTCAGGCGTACAGTTATGTTTTTGGTGTGGCAAGTGATGCAAATGGTAATGGTGGAGCGGGTAACTTAGACCATGCTATTGCTGATGCAGATTTATATCCAAAAGTAGTTCGTACTTTTGCTTGGCATATTAATGCTGACGAACCGACGGTTCTAGATTACAACGAAGAATATAAAACTGATGAACAAAAAGCTTTGTTCTATGGCGAAGATGCCTATCGTTCTTCGGACCATGACCCTGTGATTGTCGATCTAGATTTAAATGGCAAAGACTCGAATCAGCCAAATGATAACCAGAAAAGTCCAATTTTCGATTTCTTATCTCAATTAATGGAATGGATTAGTCAGCTTTTTAAACGTAGTTAACGGTAAAAATGCGTGATGTGAATGTGTTTTATCATATTTTAAACAATCGTCACGCAAGACAACTTGCAAGGGAAAACTTTTTCAAGAATATTAGGTAGTGTAAGTAATTTATAAATTTACGCTTTTTTACAATTAAGGAATTGTACAAACCTTGCAGGTTTTTTAGAACCAATTTAAAACGTTAATGTGAGATAACAAGGATCAGATATGAAATTATATTATTCGCCAGGCGCATGTTCTTTAGCTGCACATATTATTTTAAATGAAATTAATGTTGATTTTGATTTAGAACGAGTAAATTTAAAAACACATAAAACAGAAAAAGGTGCAGATTATTATGAAATTAACCCAAAGGGATATGTACCAGCTTTAGAAATTAATCCAGGATTAATTTTAACTGAAAACGTAGCGATTTTACCTTTCCTTGCTCAGCACGACCCTAAACAAGATTTGATTCCTCCTTCGGGCTTAGGCCGTGCGAAAGTATTGGAATGGTTGGGCTATTTAAATTCTGAATTGCATGATGCATACGCGGTATTTTTTGGGGCACCGTTAACAAATGATGAAAAAACCAAAGCTTATGCTGAAATCGACCGTCTTTTAAAATATATTGATAATTATTTGGCTGAGTCGGATTATGACTATTTGGTAAATGATAATTTTGGTCCAGCAGATGCGTATTTATTTGTTTTGACAAATTGGTCAAACTCAATTGAGCATGATTTAACGCCATATAAACATATTATTGCCTTACGTAATAAAGTTGCAGAACGTCAGTCAGTACAAATTGCAATGCGTGATGAAGGTTTAATTTCATAAGCAATTTTCAAAAGCATTAAAAAAGCCCCTAAGAAATAGGGGCTTTTTTAATGCTAAAGCTAATTAGTGTTGAGCATCTTTTTTCACATCAGCAGCTGCATTTTCAACAGCTTGAGCTGTATCAGCAGTCGCTTTACGTGCAGTAGCTTCTGTTTCAGCTGCAGCTTTAGCAGTCGCATCAGCAGCATGGTCAGCAGCAGCATCAATTTTAGCTGAAGCGTTGTCTGTTGCAGTTGCAATATCGCTCGCAGCTTGATCACCAGCAGATTTGATATCTGCTGTTGCTTGTTGAGCAGCATTTTCTAAGTGTTCACCTGTAGTAGCACCAGTTTCTGGAGCTTTATCTTTATTACAACCAACAAGGGCAACAGTCGCAGCAAGACCTAAAGCAACAAGTAATTTATTCATTGTGTTTTTCCTTCTAATTCATGGCATCCAAAATTATGGATGTCTAAAATATAAACATAAAGTAACTGATTAATAAAGATCAAAAATTGTTAAAAAGTTGTAACTCTCGTATTAAAAAAGCCTAGCATTTTGTAATGCTAGGCTTGAACCAAATGATAGTGATTTGACCAGTTTTATTGCCCAGAACGAATAATGTAATCAAACGCAGAGAGTGATGCTTTAGCGCCTTCACCTGTAGCAATAATGATTTGCTTGTACGGTACAGTGGTACAGTCACCTGCAGCAAATACACCTTTTACATTGGTTTCGTTGCGGTCATTCACAATGATCTCACCACGGTTGGTTAACTCAACCTCACTGTCTTTTAAGAAGTCAGTATTTGGCAGTAAACCAATCTGTACAAAGATCCCTGCAAGCTCTACCACATGCTCTTCATCAGTCGCACGGTCTTTATATTTAAGACCGGTTACTTGTGAACCGTCACCCAATACTTCTGTACTTAACGCATTCATAATCACAGTGGTGTTTGGCAAGCTGTTTAACTTGTTTTGCAAGACTTGGTCAGCACGAAGTTTAGTGTCAAACTCAACCAGAGTCACATGCTCAACAATACCTGCAAGGTCAATTGCAGCTTCTACACCTGAGTTACCGCCACCAATCACGGCAACACGTTTGCCTTTGAACAATGGACCATCACAGTGTGGGCAGTACGCTACACCACGGGTACGGTATTCAGCTTCACCCGGTACATTCATTTCTCTCCAACGTGCCCCTGTTGAAAGGATCACAGTTTTCGATTCAAGTTTTGCACCGTTTTCAAGTTCAACTTCAACCAAGCCATTTGCTGTTTGATCTGCACCGGTAATTTTGCTGACACGTTGCAGGTTCATGATATCCACATCGTATTCACGAACATGTGCTTCCATCTCGGCAGCAAACTTAGGACCTTGGGTCTTTTGCACAGAAGTGAAGTTTTCAATGTCCATGGTGTCCATGACCTGACCACCAAAGCGTTCAGCCACGATACCTGTGTTAATGCCTTTACG
>NZ_JAKTIM010000060.1:0-7099 GCF_027855455.1 Acinetobacter sp. AOR01_HL
TTGGCTTAAACAATTCACTTGAGCAAGATTATGTTGTTTCCAACTTTCAGAGAACCACATAATCATTGGTACATGTGTTTGTTGGCTCGGTGCGATTGCATAAGGTGAACCATGTAAATATAAACCATGTTCTCCGGTTGATTCGCCATGATCAGATAAATACCATAAACCTGTCTGATATTTTGATATTTCTTTTAGAGTATTAATCATTTGGCTTAATACATGGTCTGTATATACGATTGTATTATCATAACTATTTAGCAATTCGGTTTGCGAACAGCCCTGTATCGCATTCGTATCACAAGTGGGTTTAAAGGGTTGATATGCCTCAGGTGCACGCTTGTAATATGCAGGCCCGTGACTACCCACCTGATGCAAAACAATCAAACGTGGGCGATCATCATCTTTGGCAATAGTAGACAAATACTGCTTTAAGCTGTCAATGAGAATGTCATCATAACATTCGCCATCTTTACACCATTTTTTCTTTAAGTTTTCTGGAATTTGGTATTGTTCAACACGATCACATGCACCTTTACAACCCGAGTTATTATCAATCCAAGTCACTTGGTAACCCGCACGTTTTGCAATATCTAGTAAACCTTCGCGGTGACTAGCTAATTGCTCATCATAATCTACACGTGGCATACCCGAGAACATACATGGCACAGAAACAGCTGTCGCCGTACCGCATGAGCTCACTTGCGAAAAGTTGAAAATATCTTGTTTAGAAAGCTCCGGATTCGTATTTTTTGCATACCCATTTAGAGAGAAACTTTCGGCACGTGCCGTTTCACCGACAACAAGTATCATTAACTTAGGGAGGTTCTTTTGTACTCGCCGAACTTGATGAGCATCTTGTCCATATATCACAAGAGGCAGATTTTTCTTCGGAGCCTTCTTATGATAGTAAGACATAAGCGATGAAATACTATTTTGCGGTGAAATCATCCCTTTTAAATCACGATGCTCACGAAATATTGCAGCAAAATCGACATAGTAAGTAAAAAGTAAAACACCGACCACGGCCAATGAAGCTACCAGTGAAAATACCTTCTTCAATAACAACCGTGATACTTTTTCTTGTTTAAATTTAACTTGAGAAATTAAAAAAATGGGCAAAATAACAAAAAAAACTGTCCATAAAACAAAGCGTAAAGAGATTAGATCGGTAACTTCCGAAACATCGGTCTGCACCATATTTTGAATTTGGTCGGGTGAAATAATGATACCCAATGTGTTTACAAAATAAGAGCTAAAGCCACCAATAAATATCAATAAAATTGCAAAGATTTTGGCAGTCCATTTCCAATTTATTAATTGAAAAATTAAATTATATGCCGCTATTAAAATAACTAATGTCGCCCCTAAGAAAAGAACTGACTTAATACCATTATAAGGTGTAAGTTGATGGATTTTTTTAAAAAAACCTATATTCAGAAATAAACCTAGCCAGATAGATAAAAGCAAATTAAAATTTAATAGTGTAATATTATTACATATCTCTTTGAATTTTAAAAAATTTACTAGCATTTAAAAACCACTAAATATTAAAAACTCGAAATCTTAGCTAGTAAAACTTAAATAGAAATTAAAAAATGAGCTTAGTAACCAATAAGAATACAAAGCTATATTATTAAAAACAAATCTTTAAGCTCATCTTAATTTTAAAAATTTATTGTTTGATAAATTTATCATTTGAGACTCTTAGATGAATAATTCAAGTCATGAAATGAGTGAGTATATAACTAAAGTCCCCCAAGTTACCCTTCTATTCTGGATTACTAAAATCTTCGCAACTACTTTTGGTGAAACTGGCGGAGATAGTTTTTCAATGTCATTGAAACTTGGGTATTTAACTAGTACTTTTATTTTTGCCATAGTTTTTATTATCTTATTGATCTGTCAAATTAAGGCAAAAAGTTATAAACCATATTTATATTGGTTTACCATTATTGCGAGTACAACTGTTGGTACAACATTAGCAGACTTTGTCACTCGATCTTTAGGTATTGGTTATAGTGGAGGAAGTAGCTTACTCCTCGGCTTAGTCATCTTCTCATTATTGGGTTGGTATAAAGTTGAAGGCAGCGTCTCCCCTCATACCGTTAATAAACCTAAATCAGAAGTCTTTTATTGGTTAACAATTACCTTTAGCCAAACTTTGGGTACAGCTCTTGGTGACTGGTCAGCAGATACGATTGGATTAGGCTATAGTGGCGGGATTGCTCTTTTCTCAGCACTCATTTTATTGATGGTGTTTTTGTATAAATTCACTTCTGTTTCACGAACATTTTTATTCTGGAGCACTTTTATTTTAACTCGTCCTTTGGGTGCTGTAGTTGGAGACTTTCTAGATAAGCCCCTTTCCGCTGGAGGTTTAGACTTAAGCCGTTTTGCAGCATCAGGAGTAATATTAGTTGCTATTTTAATATGTATTTATTTTAGTAAAAATAATCAGTTAGGTAATGTAAAAAATGCATAAATTGTAAAAGCTCTCCTCAGAGGGCTTTCACACAAATTCCTACATTCACATTCGTATTTATCGTATGAGCTGTGCACCCTGATAACATGATACACAGCGCAGTAATAATCGAAGCAAATTTAGTACGCTTGCAATGAAGGACTTTCATGCTAGCCGATCCGGTTAGCAATCCAGCCATAGAAGAACTGTTCTTGCGTGGGATTACGCTCACAGATTTCAATATAACGCTGGCCTTGCATAATATTAAGTACTCGCACTAATACTTTCTCGCCTTCTTTTCCACGTTTGGCCAGATAGGTTTTAAGAGCACCTAAGGTGTTAGATCCATAAACACCATCAACCTTTAAATCTGCATACCCAGCTTTACCTTGATTGTTAAGCAAGTTCAAAGCACGTTGTAAAAGTGGTTTTGCAAAGTTGATACCGCAATTCACACCAGTGTCTAGAAGCTCTTCAGCTACAGCAGAAGAAATGATATTCACCTGATCAAAACGTGGGGCTGTCCAATAGTTTTTGCGATAAATTGCTTTGGCCACTTCAAGAGGCAAATCTTTCATATTGCCCTTATAGCCGCTTGCACGTGCGACCGCTTCAGTAATACCGAACTTTGTTGCACCACCCCGATCTGCGGGATTATTTACATACCCGCCTTCACGCTTAATGAGTTCGTCAAGATATTGTTCAATGTTCATTTAACTTTTCCTTAGGTAATAAAAAACCGCCCGAAGGCGGCATTAACTGTTTTCAATGTCTTTTCTGGCATTCTTAAACTCTTTGATCACTTCAACGATCGTTTTACCTTCCTGTTTATCTATAAAATTAAAAATCCAACGGACTAAAGCCCAACCGGGTAAACCACAAACAAAGAAGAACCCACCTAGAGCAATCATCCCCCATACATCAGTAACCCATTCATGAAGTCCCCACTTCACGATAATAAATGAGCCGCCAGCCAGACTTGATACAACTGTACAGATCAATCCTACGGCCCACTCCTGAGGTGAGCGTGGCATACGTGTCATCAATACAACTGCTGCAACTAAAGCAACCGCTAACGTCACCATAATTGCTGCACCATAAAATTTTAAAATTGCTGTTAAACCGCTTGTTGAAACTGGTTCCATGCCTTACTCCAGATTTTTGACAATAAAAAAGCACCCAGTTGGGTGCTATCTAAGAAATTTCTAAATTAAAAATTTACTGCTTCAATTTCTTCATATGTCAAAGCAGTTTCAATTTTCTGTCGCGCAATACGCCCTCTTTCATGAATGTTATTAATGTGCACTGCAAGTGCTGTTTTTAAGTCAATCAATTGATCAGGACTAAGATTAACAACTGAATTGTCTTTTAAAGTCCACTCAACTGATACGCCGAGCAAAGCTGCAGTAGCGATTCTTAATTGAGAATTAGGATCTGAATCATAAAGCTTATTTTCAAACTCAAAACCGCCAAACTCATACTGATCCCGAATCTGTTTGATTTGTTCCCATTTCTGTTGTTTAGCCTCATCAATAGTTCGTGAGTCAATCCAAGTTTTTGAGACATAATCAAATTTTTTTTCTGGTACTACTGGAATAGTGACTACATTTAGATTCTCATCTAGATAATGCAAAACATTTTTATCATGCATATCTACCTGCATTTCTTTGATATGCTGAAGCGGTGTTGCATAAACATTATCACGTTCCCCTTTGACCAACACATCTAAGCTGCCATCACTGTTAAAAACTCCATAGATCTTTTCCATCATTTTTTAAGCTCCACAGCATAAAAGGTTAAGTCAGAGCAGCCTGCAGTAACCTGATTAGCGTAAGCAAAAGTCATCATATCAAAATAACCACTAAGCACTAGCTGACCAGAAGCGTCTGCTTTAGCTAACACAGAAAATGAAGTGCCAAGTTCAGTAGATCCAAATTTCACAGGCGGTATCGTTATTTCAGTATTGTTAGCTGCGGTATAATTAACTAAATAATCATCTCCTAATTTAAAATACATAGCTCCATTGGTTGCACGAGTGAGATCCCCCTCTGCTGCATTACCATTCGGATGTGGAATAAAGTACAACTGACCAAACATAGTAATCAGAATGGTTGAATATGGCTGAAAGCCTGTTAATACAACACGCAAAAACTCGCCCATTGTGTAATGGTTTGGTGTATATCTATAGCCTTCTGTCGTATTTTGAGCAGACTTAGTCACGATAACTGGCAGCGTTACTGCCCGATCCTTAATGTGCAAAGTATCAACTGCTAAATTTCCAATTTTTGAAGTAGTAACTGCTTGATCTTCAATATTTGCAGATTTAACTTTAATCGTTCCCAAATCCGCACTAATAGCACTTAAGCTATCAGCCCAGATTCGATTGGCATTGATATATCCAAAACTACCATTATCGACATACAAACCACGCGGAATAACAGTACCGTTTGGCAAAGTAACCGGAGTGTTTTGCAAGGTCATTAATGGTTTAGGTTCTACACCATCAACACCGACAGGCGTACCAAACTGAATTGCATCATAATTGAATATGAAAGTTGAAGTCGTACCATCATTCATTGACCCATGACCAGAAACATGGCCATTTACATCGAACTTAGTAAACTGCTGAGCATAGATGCCATCCACACTTTCACTGACATTTTGAATAGACGCACTATTCTCACCGACTTTTGTTTGCAACGTTTCCGTTACTTTTATCGTTGAAGAAATAGCACTAGCATTTGCATTGATTTGTTGCTGAAACAAAGCATTGCTGTCATTCAATTGTGCAGACACTTGATCTGTACGTTTAGATTGAGCCAAATCGCCTTCAATACGTGCAGATTGCTCTGACCAGACACCCGCATAGCCTCCCTCATTACCAATTAACTCGGATTCCGAGCCGATTAAAGGCGGGTTAAGCTGTGCATATACGCCGTCAATTCTCGTAGTCTGAGCAATAATCTTATTATCAACATCTTTGATATCTGATTTAACTTGATCAAGTGCACCAGTTGATGCTTTATCATCAAGCTCAAGATTAATGGAATCAATCGCTTCGGCATTTGCCGATGACTGCTCAACTGCTACCTGTGCAGATTGGCGTACAGTTGCAAGAGCACTATCATTACTTGCGATATAGTTATCTATTTTTTGAACAGTTACCCTATCACCCTCAATTCGTGCTTGTACTTCTCGTTGTGCATAAGCCTGTAAGTTATTTAACTCAACTGCCGTTGTATCAATACGCTTACTAAGTGCTAAGTCCCCTTCGATCATTGCCGATTGAACTGACCAAGTTCCTGCGAAGCCCTGATCATTTCCAATTAGATCAGATTCAGAACCAATTAACGGCGGGTTAAGCTGTGCATACACGCCATCGGTTTTTTCAGCAACTAACGAAAGATCATTTGCAACAACACGAATGCTTTCTTGAGCTGCAGCAATTCCCTCGTCACTTGACTGTTTAACAGTATTTACAACTTCAAGAACACCTTCATCACCATCAATAATTTGCTGTGATAAACCATCTTTGGCTTGCTGAATAGCGTTTTGTCGATCAATGACTTCTTGTGCAATCCGATCTTTCGTATTTTGTATATCTTGCTTAATTGGACCAATTTCAGCGTCAATCGTCTCAATATGATCAATCTTGGTTTTAAGATCCTGATTGAGTTGAGATTCACTGATTTGATCATTTAAAAGCTCAAGAACATCTGTTGCATCGGCAGAAGTCGTCGCATGAGTCCAATCCGACCATGATCCAATGTTTCCAATCCTATCGATCAAGCGGCCACGATAAAATTGAGTCAGATTTGGCTGCAAGCCTTGAATCGTATGAGTCGTTGTTGGATAAGCGAATAAGCCCAATTGAGCAATGTTGCTGGTACCATCTGGCGAAACTTGGATTTCTGTATAAGCAGTGTCAAGCGCACCGGTTGCCGGAAAGCCCCAATCAAGTTTGATACCAAATAAGATTCCTGTCGCTTGGATAAATGCCAATTTTGGAGGTAAACCTTGCTTTCCAGAGAGTTCAGTCAAAGTTGAATAAACTGGTAAAGAAGCTATCTCAAAAGCTGAAATCGCTGTTACTCGTGCTTGATATTGACCCGCATAAATACCAGGAACTTCGACTGAGTTGTTGCCGGTTATTGGAAGCTTAATCCAACTCCCGTCATCTTTACGCCACTCAACTTGATATTTAACGGCTCCTTTTGCCTGCGCCCAAGATACTATCATGGTAGCCACGTTGATGCCCTGATCAACTCGGCTTTCACCGGTAACAACGACATCTGTTACAGGATCCTGAATTGTTGGGTTCACAATCGAAATCGGAACCTCATCAAAATAAGCACCCTTATCAATGGCATCAAACTTGGCTGGGTTATATTGAAGTGCAGTCACTGAAAATTGATGATGCTCATCTTGGGTAATAGAAATCACTCGAAACTTCATTGTTGCCAAGTCTTGAGCATCAATCACCCAGACGTTTTGTGCTGCAATCGCATCAAACTCATGAGTAACTGTAACCACTCGACCAGAGATCGATTGAACAATTCGAGTTTGAGCTTTGCCATCCTCGCCATTAATAATCAATCGGTCACCAGCAACTGCCACAACGTCGTCACGATCTAG
>NZ_JAKTIM010000001.1:0-24423 GCF_027855455.1 Acinetobacter sp. AOR01_HL
GTTCCAGTTTACTTAATCACAATCGATGCAAGCTTTTGTGAAAAGGCAAACGATAGCGAGTTCTGTGCTTTGCTTGAACATGAGCTTTATCACATCGGTGTAGAACGAGACTCGGACGGTGAAATTATTTACAGTGATCATACTGGCTTACCAAAGCACTATTTAGCCGGTCACGATGTGGAAGAGTTTATCGGTGTTGTAAAACGCTGGGGAGCAAATGACAGTGTTAAGAGGCTTATTGAAGTTGCTAAAAACCCGCCGTTTGTTTCTGATTTAGATATTTCGAAATGTTGTGGAAACTGCGTAATCAATTGAGCCATGAGGCTCTTTTTTTTGCCTATCTTCCTTGACGTACCTTGACGGATAGAGAGAAATGGCGACATTAAACAAAAAGCAGAAACTCTTTATTGTACAATCGCTTGCTGTATTTAATACCCCTCAAGAAACAGTAAGTCTCGTCAAGGAAGAATTTGACATTGAAGTTTCAAGACAACAGGTAGAGTCATACGACCCTACAAAGTTTGCTGGTAGAGACTTAAGTAAGGAACTCAAAGAAATTTTCGATAAAACACGGGAAGAGTATTTGAGTCAGCCACTAAATAAAATCAGTGGAGCAAATGACATTGTTCAGTTGAAGATTTTAAGTGATTTACTTTGGGCTAAAAAAAACAATGTGACCATGACAATTAAGATCGTGGATCAAATACAAAAGATCATGAAAGGGTTTTATGACAAGAAGGGGGAACAAAATAATAAAGGTGGTAATCCTGAAGCGAACCAAACCAAAGCTGAAGTAGAACTTGAGATTAAAAAGCTCGAACTTCAGAAGTTACAGCGTGAAGTGAATCCCCCTGAGTATCGTCCACCTGAAGAGGATTACAAGCTTGTGCTGAATCCTGATGAGGAGATACCAAATGAGACAATTCTTTAATCCTCCAGAAGGTTCAGTTCAGTTAACCCCTAAGCAAGCCAATATTTATTTATGGGGTTGGCAGAAAGATGCCCGATTCCGTGATGCTGTTTGTGGTCGACGTTTTGGTAAGACTTTCTTGGCCAAAGCGGAAATGCGAAGAGCAGCCAGACTTGCCGCAAAATGGAATGTTTCTGTCGAGGATGAGATCTGGTATGCAGCGCCTACATTTAAGCAAGCTAAACGGGTTTTCTGGAAGCGATTAAAACAGGCAATTCCAGCTTCTTGGCGTGCTGGAAAGCCGAATGAAACTGAATGTTCAATTACTTTAAGAAGTGGCCATATCATCCGAGTTGTAGGTCTAGATAACTATGATGATCTTCGTGGATCTGGTTTATTTTTCTTAATTATTGATGAATGGGCTGACTGTAAATGGGCTGCATGGGAGGAAGTACTTCGCCCGATGCTTTCTACTTGCAAATATATGGTGAATGGAGAGCAGCGAGTCGGTGGCCATGTTTTACGTATTGGAACACCTAAAGGCTTTAACCATTGTTATGACACATTCATGGATGGTCAGCCCGGTCATGAACCAGATTGTAAAAGCTTTTCCTATACATCCCTTCAGGGTGGAAATATTCCTGAGTCTGAAATCATTGTTGCTAAGCGCAAAATGGATCCTAAGACTTTTAGTCAGGAATATGAAGCAAGCTTTGAGAGCTATCAGGGTGTTATCTACTACTGTTTTAACCGGTTACTGAACGCATCAATTGAAACAGTTAAGCCAAATGATGTGCTTCATATTGGGATGGACTTTAACGTTACCAAGATGGCTGCTGTTGTGTATGTACGCCGTGGTGAACATATGCATGCGGTCGATGAGTTCGTAAATCTGTTCGATACTCCGGCAATGATTGAGGCTATCCAAGAACGATATCCTGACCATGAGGTTGCAGTTTATCCCGATGCTTCTGGTGAGAACCGGAAGTCGAGCAATGCTAGTGAAACGGATCTGGCGCTACTTAGAAAGGCTGGTTTTAAAGTTCATGTGAACAGTAGAAACCCAGCAGTTAAAGATCGCATTAATTCAATGAACGGGATGCTCTGCAATACATTATCTGAGCGCAGATTATTCGTAAATGTAGATAAATGTCCTCACTTTGCTAAATGCCTAGAGAGACAAATCTATGATGATTATGGACAGCCGGATAAGAGTGCCGGTTTTGACCATATGAATGATGCTGGTACATATCCAATCGCTTATTTATTCCCGATCGACAAAAAATCTGTTGGAGTTCGTAAGATTCGCGGGATGTCTTAAACAACGCACCTTTACAGGTGCTTTTTTATTGGTGTTTTTATGGCAGTTACTGATAAACATCCGCAGTATATTGCTGCACAAAAAAGCTGGGAGATTATGCGGGACGCCGTTGCTGGTGAAGAGCAGATCAAACAGGCACAAACAAAGTACTTGGCTAAATCGGCTGGCATGATTGAGGCTGAAAAGCAGGGAGATACAGCTGGAGAGATTTATAAGGCCTATCTAAGTCGAGCTCAGTATCCGCTATGGGTTCAGGACGCATTACGCACGATGATTGGTTTAGTTTCAAAGCTGGAACCTAACATCGTAATTGAAAGTTCTCTGTTAAAGGGTTTGATAGAGAATGCAACCAATGATGGTTTTGGGCTTAAACAGCTCTTTATTCGCATTTGTTCAGAGTTGTTAGAGTTTGGGCGCTGTGGGCTGCTTGTTGATGTTGATGCTAAAGGAGTGCCATATTTCGCCTTATATGATGCGTTATCTATTATCAACTGGAAGGAAAACAGTATCGGTGGTCGAAAGGATTTAAAACTGTTAGTGCTCGAGGAGCAATTTGATAATAGTGAAGATGAATTCGGGCACGAAACTAAAACGGTTCACCGCGTTCTATCTATGGATGATGGAGCATTAGCGGTCCGATTGTTCGATGGTTCAAATGTGGAGGATAAAACTCCCGATCTCGGCGGTAATCTGCTTTCTTTTACGCCATTCGTTTTTTGTGGTACCACTGACAATTCGCCAGATGTTGGAACGGTCCCGCTTTTGACAATGGCTAAAGCTGCTTTGAAGTATTACCAGCTTAGTGCGGACTATTTTCAGTCACTTCACCATACAGCGCACCCTCAACCATGGATTAACGGTATTGATGATGAAGATCCCGATCTTAGCGTTACAGGTGTAATGGCTGTCTGGAGCCTGCCCAAAGATTCGCAATGTGGTTATTTGGAAATTTCAGGTAACGGCATTGAACTCACTAAAAAGGAAATGGATGCGCAAAAAAATTCAGCATTAGAAGCTGGGGCTAAAGTAGTTGATACCAATACACAGGAATCAGGTGAAGCGCGCCGTGCACGGCAAGACGATCAGCAAGCAAGTCTTCACAGTATCGTGATGTGTGCAGCTGCAGCAATTGAACAAGCCATTAAGTATGCAGCGCAGTGGTTAAAGCTGGATTCGACAAAATATTCATTTACGGTTGAACCTGAGTTTATTGTGCAGGTCACGGATATTAATCTTGCAAAACAGCTTTATGAGGGTGCTATTTCAGGGAAAAACTCTTTCCGCACATATTGGGAATACCTGATGACAGGTAAATTACCAGCTCACGACTATCAGGAAGAAGTGAAGCGGGTAGAAATAGAGCGAGATAACACTCCTTTGTAGAGGTGATGTATGGCTTCAAAAGAAGATAAATCATTGATTGAAGTACTTACCCAACATCAGGCGTACTTATATCGGGTATCTTCTCAATCTGTTAATGAGCTACTAAAAATCTTTAATGATGAGTCAATATTAATGTTGGCAAAGCTTCGGGATTTGCTTGATGAATTAAATGATTCTGAAAAGATGGCTCTAGCAAGTGGACAGTACACAACGTCAAATCTGAAGGAAGTTCGTGATCTGATTGCTCAGTGGTTTACTGCAATAAACACTGCATTACCTGAAGCTTTCGCTGTTTCTGCTACTGCCTTGGCTGTTTATGAAGCCAATTACATGGCGAAGCTATATGGCGGCAAGATCAAAAAACCAAATGGTGAAAAGCTATATGCAGCAGCTAAAAAAATACCATTGGTAGGTGGGGCTCTTGTTGATGATCTGCTATCAAGAATTGCTGAAAATGCCCGCCAAAAGGTTGAGTATGCAATTCGGGATGGCATTAACTCAGGTAAAACAAATCAGGAAATAGTTCAGCGTATTCGTGGTACCAAACGGCTTAATTATGAGGATGGGCTTTTAAGCGGCTCAAAGTCTGATATTGACCGTACGGTGAGAACAGTTCGCAGTCATGTTGCCAATCAAGCATATTTAGACACTTTCAATAAAATCGGTTTTGAGTATGTACGTTTTGTCAGTGTCTTAGATGGTAGAACAACGAAATTATGTGCTTCTTTGGACGGATCTGTTTGGGAAGTGAATGACCCAGCAAAGCGGGTACCGCCGTTGCATCCAAATTGCCGCAGTATTCTGGTGCCCGTAGAGAAAGACGGGAAATTAGTTGGTGAACGGCCATTTGTCATGGACGAACGTCGAGTTAAAGACATTCCAAAAGATGAGCGGAGCCAATTAATAGGGCAGCTAGATGCCAACACTACATTTAAAGAGTTCTTCAAAAAGACAGATGACTTCTTCCAAAAAGAATGGTTAGGACCAAAGCGTTACAAACTTTTCAAAGAAGGAAAGTTTGATTTTGAAAAGTTCTTTGATCCTGAAGGCCGTTTATATAGCTTAGATGAGTTAAGAAAGTTGGATGAAAAAACCTTTAAAGAGTTGGGTCTGTAATTTTTTCTTATGTTATATTTTTTAAAACATCAGAATTTATACAATATGAAAACAATAGCTTTTGTATGCCTAACTCTAATTTCCATCACTTGTTTAGCTGAACCAAGTCAAAAATATCTTAAAGAATATGATCGATTGTCTGAAGCTTTGGAGTCAGCAATGTCAAATGCATATTCTTTTGATCCTACAACTGGTCAAGTAAAACAGGCTACTCAAGATTTAGAAGCTAAAAATAATTTATGTAGAGCTGCCCAAGCGAAACTAAACCTCACCACGTTTTTAAAAGACAATTTAGAGGAATCTAAAGAGCTTTATAAATCTATTGATGGTGCAGAGACTCTAGATAAAAATTATCTTAGTGGACAACAGCAGGAACAACAAACTCTCGTTTCAAATTTGAAAAAAGACCTTGTTGGAACTGGATTTAACTGTGAGTAATTATCGCCGATGACAGGCAATCCTAAATTCACTTTAGACACAATTTTCACCTATAAAAGCGCCCAAACAGCGCTTTTGTCATTTATGGAGTTTGGCTTATGAGTGAATCAAAAGTTAGGCATTTAGTACTTAAAAGAGTTTCAGATAAATCTTCTCATCTTGCTCTTTGTGACGAGGAAACAGGTATTCCATTAGGTGGATTAACCTCTGTAAAAATGAATTGTAGTGTTTTTGAGGGTCCAGCGACTATCACGGCAACATTTGATGTGGGTGGTCCTCAAGGCATCCGCTTAGTTGGTGATGAACCTAGATCAGAGGTTTGGAATAAAAAGTAAACGTAGCTAAAGGTACTACAAATGTCTGAAAAGCAAATCAATATGTCAGATGCTCAATATATTCTGAGCACAAAATTAATTCTGGTGCCTTTTCTTCAAATTAAGATTTCAAGAGCCATGGCAATTTATGGTTTTACTTTTGAAAGATTAAAAGCGATTGCACTCATCAATTAGAACTTAATTTTTAACCTTAGCACCTTCGGGTGCTTTTTTGTGAGAAGAAAATGATCAAAGAAGTAACAGAGCAAGAGTTAACTGAAAAGTCTGTGGCACCCCGAGTAACTAAAGCGCAAATTGATTCATTGATGGAGCGTGTTACATATACGGTTGAGCAACGCCCCGGTGGCACGACATCTACTTTTGTCCATGCATTTTTAGATGGAAAGTTTTTTCTAGCTACGGGTTTTAGTGCATGTGTGAATGCAGAAAACTTTGATGCTGAAATTGGGGAGCGCATGGCTCGTGGAAATGCAGAAAAGTCAGCCGAGAATAAACTTTGGGAGCTAGAAGGCTACCGTTTATTTGCAACAAATATTTAAGTTTTTAATCGAAATTAAGCGTCCTAAAGGGCGCTTTTTTATTGCCTTGAGATAAGGCTTTACCCCAATCAAACGAGAGGTTTGAACATGTCATTGCCATTTATTGTTGATTCACTTGACGCAATCAAAGAAGAGCACCGTGCTCTATATGTTGAGGAAAACGGGAAGTTTCGCCTTGATTTGGAAGGTTATGAAGATCCAAAAGGTTTGAAATCTGCACTTCAAAGCGAGCGAGATGCTGCTAAGAATGCAAAATTGGAACTTCAAAAGCTTCAGAAACAATTTGAAGGGATTGATCCTGAAATTGTTAAAAAAGTCTTTGCTCAAATTGACCAGGATGAAGAGGCCAAATTAATCGCGGAAGGCAAGGTTAACGAAGTGATTCAGAAGCGTACCGAGAAGATGCGTGAAGAACATGAAAAGTTACTGAAGGCTGAAAAAGAACGTGCTGATAAAGCCGAAGCTTATGCACAAAAGTTCAAGCAATCAGTGATTCAGAGCCAAATTGTACAGGCTGCTATTGAACTTGAAGCATTGCCTGAAGCTACTGCCGATATTGCCTTTTTAGCTCAGTCAAAATTTGCATTAGATGAAAACGGTAAAGCTGTGGCGGTTGATGAAAACGGGGAGGTAGTCATTGGTAAAGATGGTCAGACACCGATGACTCCAAAAGAGTGGGTGGAGTCTCTACGCGAGCAAAAACCGTATTACTGGCCTAAGCCTAATGGCATGGGCGCACCTGGTAGCAACAATTCAAAAGGTCAGCCAGACATTCTCAAAGCAGATGGCTCGGTAAATATGACCAAATTGGCGCAATTACGAAATGAAAATCCGCAACTAGCTAAAGAGCTAGCGGCAAAACACGGTATTAAACTTTAAGGAGTAAAGCCTAATGGCTGAGACAAAAATTGCTGATGTAATCGTACCCGAGTTATTCACTCCGTACGTATTAAATAAAACTGCCGAAAAGTCTGCTTTATGGCAGTCAGGCATTGTTGGGGAGCTTGATGAAAAAGTTGCTTTTGGTACAGAAGGCGGTACCACAGTAAATATTCCTTTCTGGAATGATTTAAGCGGTGAGTCTGAAGTACTTTCAGATGGTAAAGCTCTTGGGGTTAATAACATCACTGCTGGTAAAGATATTGCGATTTTGCATGCCCGTGGTAAGGCATGGGGTGCAAATGATTTATCTAAAGCATTATCTGGTGATGACCCATTGGGTGCGATTGCTGATCTTGTAGCAGATTACTGGGCTCGTGAATTTCAGGGGTTTACCGTAAATACACTTAAAGGTGTATTTGGGTCTGCAAGCATGGCAGGTAATACCCATGACATTTCGGCTGGTACTGGAGCAGCAGCCGTAATTGATGGTCATTCATTTATCGATGCATCTTATAAACTGGGTGATGCTGTTGATAAATTAACAGCGATTTCAATGCACTCATTCACAATGGCAGCACTAGCCAAGCAAGGTTTAATTGAAACCGTGCGTGATGCTGATGGTGTGGTGCTTTATAAAACTTTTATGGATCGCCGTGTGATTGTAGATGACGGCATGCCAGTTGAAGGCGACGTATTTACTTCTTATTTGTTTGGCCAAGGTGCGATTGGTTTCCAAGATATTGGCGCACCAGTAGGTGTAGAGACTGACCGTGACAGTTTAGCGGGTACTGACATTCTTATTAACCGCCGTCACTTTGTGCTACATCCTCGCGGCATTAAGTGGGCAGGTGCAACAGGTATCGCACCTAATAATGCCGGTCTTGCTACAGCTGATAACTGGCAACGTGTCTACGATCCTAAACAGATCCGTATTGTGGCATTCAAGCACAAGATCAAATAACAAAAAGGCGGGTAACACCGCCTTATTTTTTTGGAGATCCACATATGGGACTTTCATCATTTAACCGTGCACGGGAAAGACAACAAATGACAGAAACAAAAATTGCTGAGCTCGAAGAACAACTGGCAACTTTGAAAGGTGAATTCATTGCCTTCCAAAATGATACCGAAGCAATGAAAGCACGTATTGCTGAACTTGAATCAAGTGATGGTGGCCAAACACCTGAAGATGACCAAAAACCAAGTGATACTCAACCACAACCAATTAACTATGCTGGTCTAAAAGTAGATGAGCTTCGAGCTGTACTAACTGAAAAAGGCATTGCATTTGAACCAGGCGCTAAAAAAGATGAACTTTTAGCATTAATTCCAAAGGAATAATCCATGGGCTTTATCACTGAACAAGAAGCGATAGAACATGTTGAAGGCTTTGATGCTTTATCTGCCAGTGATAAGGCTCAATACCTTCAGATGTCAGAAGCTTATCTATTAGCACGTAACGTTAAGCCTTATGAAGATGCTACCCAAGTACCTGAACCTTTAAAAACGGCCTCTTATCAAATCATCAAGGGCATTATGAAAGGTGATCTATATCAAGGACAGGAACAGGCACTAAAACGTAAGAAAGTCAAAGCAGATACGGTTGAGACCGAAAAGGAATATCAGGACGGATCAGTAAAGCTTAGTGCAATCGAGCAATTCATTCTTGATTTGATTAAGCCTTACAGCAAACGAAAAGCTGTATTTTTTGTTAGGAAAATCTAATGGGCTTACGTGACGAAATTCAAGCAGATATTGCTGAAGCATTTAATGAAGACCTCGCTGACGCCGTTCATTCTTTTACTTGTGACCGCGTAGTTAGTACCAATTGGAACCCTAAAACAAACACCTCTGAAAACGTTATTGAGCATTATGAGGGACGTGGCATTCTGTTTGGCTCATACAATCAATATGAAATACAAACTCTCGGAGTACTGGCCACAGATAAAAAGGCTACAGTGCTGCAGAATGAAGTGTCCATGACACCTAAAATTGATGATGAATGGTTAACAGCTTTAGGCTCATTCCGCATTATTCATATCCAGCAGGATCCAGCCTCTACTATTTGGAAATGTCAGTTGAGGAAGATTTGATTACTTGGTCTAATATCCTTCTAAATTAGGGGGGGTATATGGCTAAGAAAAAACTAAATGCGAAAATAAAAAATGTTTGTTTTTGGACTTTTGCTGGAATTTTCTGGTATTTGGTTGTTAGTTATTTTTTATTAAGTGATTATCCAATACAAAACTATCCTTTTAATCATAAAAAAGCATATGAAGTTTTAAAAGATGCTTTAACACTAGCGGCTACCTTTCTTGCTCCTGTTGCTGCTTTTGTTCTTTTTAGTGATTGGCGAGAACAACATGTAGCTGTGAAAAATGAGAAATTGAGTGAGGAGATATTAAGAATAGTAACTACTGATTTTCTATCATTTTATAACCTTAACCCCAGATTAAAAGCAGATGTAGAAAAGTTTAATGAACAGCAAATGCAATTCCATAGAGATGTAGCAAATCTCTTCTTAAAGGTAGATGAAATTGATGCAGTAGATGATCAAGCTATAAGTTTTAAAGAAAACATTAAGAAGTTAGATAATGATTTTTTGGGTTTATATCTGAGTTTATTTAAACAAATTGAAATTGTAATTGAATATGATGCAATTGCTGAATTTTTAGATACAGAATCACTCTCTAGAAAAGAAGAATTAAAAACTGATTTGGATAAATTCGCAAAAGAAAATGAAATCCACTATACGAGAATTATGGAAGTATTTAGAAAACTTAAACCGTTACAAGTTTCATCATGATTCCCACTTCGGTGGGTTTTTTTATGGGCGCAATTTAGGAGTCTAGATGATAAGTACAGATTATGTACCAGAGTGGTATATCTCACCATTCCAACATGTGCAGTACACGCTTACTAGAAATCAAATACATATGGATTTGTTATTTGAAGATATGGGCAAAGCTGATCAATTTTTAGATATGGGGGCAGATGCTCAGGTTAGTTCTTATTCAGACGGCGCTTATGCAATTGTCCAAATTGGTGATACAGCGGATAAGGACCAAATACAAGTTTATGGATTGCTTTTACATGAGGCTGTTCATATCTGGCAAATAGTAAAACGGCGAATGGGTGAGCGCGAGCCGAGTGTAGAGTTTGAAGCGTATTCGATTCAAGCGATCGCTCAAGACCTTTTTGAAATGTTCGAAGCAAGTGAGGTTAAAAAACATGGGGTGGAAGGGAGCAAGGCCGAGCAGCTTTAGTTTTGAAGTTGAGAAACAGGCAGATGAGCATGTAAAAAAAATCACCATGGATACAGTGCAATCACTCGTTGTTTCAAGTCCTGTCGATACAGGTGCTTATCGAGCTTCACATATTGTTTCTATTGGATCTGGTGATTACGGTGTGCGAGAGCCTTCTACTAATGCATTGCAAGATGCCGCGATTCAAGCTGTGAAATTTAAACTTGGTAGTTTGATCTATATTCAAAACAACCAGCCCTATGCTGAGCGCTTAGAGAATGGTTGGTCCGATCAAGCTCCGTTGGGTATCTACAGCACAACGTTTACTTACATTACTCAAAAGTATGGTGGCTAAATGGCAATGACTTTAGAGGAAGCTAGGCAAGCAATAGTCGACCGTATGATGGCCTTTGCAGGAATTTCTCAAGAAAGAATCCATTATCCAAATGCACCAGGCTTCTTGGCACCGGCAAAGGGCTTATGGTGCCGATTAACCATTAAGTGGGGTCCAAGTTTCATTGCTGGATTAGCCGATACACCCTGTACTCGACGTACTGGGAATATCTTGATTCAATGCTTTGCAAGACCAGACACGGGAGACCAGGCAATAACTATTCTAAGTGTTGAATTACTTTCACATTTTGAATATTTCAGGATTGGGCATTTAGAATGCTTTCAAGGTCAAACGATAGATGCTGGTAAAGATGCTGACTTTCTGCAGTACAATGTGACAATTGGATTTACGGTGAATTGATATGTCTTACATGCTGACGCTAGAAGAAATTGAAATTAAAAAACAAGAACTTGAACGTCACTTAGCAGATGTAATGGCTAAGGAGCTAAGTAAATGGCAGTTGTCTAATAAATTATGTATTTCTGATGTAAAAATTCGCCTCGCTAATGTTAATAGCATAAATGGACCAAATTTAAATATTGTTACTGGAGTAGGTGTTGATTTGGATGATTGATATTAAGTTTTAAAGAAGTTACCGCCTGAGGGCGGTTTTTTTACGTCCCTAATTTTATAGCCACCTTCGGGTGGCTTTTTTTATGCCTAACGTCGGAGTATATAGATATGTCGAGTGGTGCACGTCAGATAACACAAATCGCGAAGGAAACCACTGTTGGTACCACACCATCACCCTTCGTACGTACGACCTTTGAATTTACTGAAAATGGCCTTGATGCGACAGTAACAAAGGAAGACTCTAACTCAATCACAAGTGGCCGTATTGCACGTTCATCAATGATTACCGGTGCAGAGTATGCCGGTGAATTAAAATGTGAAGCGAAGTACAGTTCATTAGTTCAAGACTTAATGGCTGCAGCTGCTTTTAATAATTGGTCGTCAAATGTATTAACTTTTGGTGGCTCACTTCGTCAAACATTTTCTGTTTTACGTGGCTTTGAAGATGTTAATGACTACCATGTTTTCCGTGGGTGTCATGTAAACACTTTTGGAATTGATATTCCTGAAGCTGGCTTAATTACAATGACTTTCGGCCTTATGGCTCTTGGTCGTACAAACTTTTCTTCAGCACCGGCTGGAACAATTACAGCGGCAGATAACAATCCTAAAATGTCGAATGTCTCTGTAGGTGACATTTTAATTGACGGCGTTTCTCAAGCTGGGATTTCATGCTTGACCGCTTTTACATTTAATTGGGATAACACAATGCAGCTACAACGCTGTTTAGGTGGTGGTATTGATGCTCGTGCAATCCTAGAAATGCTTGCAACAGGTACAGGTTCATTTACCGCAGCTTGGTCACGCAATACATCCGATATGTATGAAAAGCAATTCACTAACAAAACGATTTCATTAAAAGTTCCAATCACTGATACAGATGGGAATAAATATGAAATTTTTATTCCTAAAGCTGAAATTACAGCTCCATTACCTAGTGGTGGTAATTCAGATCTTTTAAATGCTTCATTCGAATATAAAGTCGTAGAAGTAGCACCAACAATTACTCGTACACCAGCAGCAGTTCCTGCGCCTTAAATATTAATCTGATAGCAGCCTTAGGGCTGCTTTTTTTGGAGTTTAAAATGGCTTTAAAAGTAAGCATTCAGACCAGTAAAACAGTTAGCAAATGGCGGGAGTATGTTGATGGCGATGGCAATGTTTTAGCTGAATTTAAGATACGAGGTATCGCATATAAACCATATCAAGTAGCTCTTGAACGAGCAAATAACCAAATCACATCTAAAGGTTATGACGTAAGTAAAGCTAGTAAAGATGACAAGCTCTATCATGAATTGCTTCTTGAAGCTGCAGCCTGCCATTTAATTGAGGACTGGAAAGGCGTAGTTTTTGAAGAAGTAACCGAAAACCAAGAATTGATTGTGTATGAACCAGAATATTCGCAGGAAAATGCAATTAAATTGTTGAATCTAGGTGATCTTGGCGTAGCAATCTGGTTGTTTGTGAGACAAGAAGCTGAAGATATCCAGAAAGAAGCTGATTCATATAAGGATGAAGTCGTGGGAAAGTCCTCCAACTCTACAACTGGTGCAAGTTCAACTCAGAAGAAGAAGCGAGCGACTACAACGCGAAGCAGACAGCGATCGCAAAAGCCTTAAATCTTCAAAATGCTAATGTCATAGAGAAACCCGAGTATTCATATACATCAAATGCGATTCTCTCAGCATATAACGTTATTTCGCGATCTAGACGATATGAGCAGGGTATTCCGCTTTCTTTGGATATTTCTGCCATCTCTGCATACTGTGAGCACTATGAATTGCCAGTAGATAGAGACATCTTTAATGATTGTATTTTTGCAATTGATAATCTCTTTCTAGATGAGTCACATAAAAAAACGAACAATTCTAAAAAATAACTCTAGAGGTATTTACTAAAAATAACTCTGGGGTTATAATTGCACCATCAAGTTAATAAGGGGACGGTGTGAAAAGTCTGGATTTAATCAAAATGATTGAAGCAGACGGTTGGTATGAGGTTAGGGTTTCAGGAAGTCATCATCACTTCAAACACCCAACCAAAAAGGGATTAGTTACTATCCCGCATCCTAAAAAGGATTTACCAAGCGGAACTGTTAAAAGCATTTTGAAGCAAGCGGGTCTAAAGTGACCCGCTTCAATCAGACTCATATAGTCCTATTTCGCAGTACGATTTTGTACATGAGGTGAGTGCAATGTTGTATCCAATTGCTATTGAGAGAGGTACAGACACCGAGGCCTTTGGTGTCACCGTTCCAGATATTCCAGGATGTTTTAGCGCAGGCGATACATTAGAGGAAGCCATCGAGAACGTTAAAGAGGCAATTTCTGGCCACTTAGAAATCCTTGCTGAAGATGGAGAAGAAATTCCATTAGCATCTGACTTAGCAAAATTTGTAGATGATCCAGATTATAAAGGCATGATCTGGGCTGTTACTGAGGTGGATGTTAGTCGTTATCTTGGTAAGCCTGAAAAAATCAACGTAACTTTACCTAGCCGTTTAATTCGCAAGATTGATGATAATGTAGGTAAAGATAAAAGATTTAAAACTCGTTCTGCTTTTTTGGCCGCTGGTGCTGAAAAACTTTTACATGCATAGCCTGATTTAAAAGACCACCTTCGGGTGGTCTTGCTTTATGTGACATTTAGTAACCAGTTTGTTAAAGTTAGTACACTTTATAACAAACGGTGAAATTCATGAAAAAATTATTGGCAACTGGATTATTGAGTTTGGGATTAGTTGGGTGTGCTACTACCCCTCAGCAACCATCAGAACCTGTAAAGTTTGAAAAGGTTTATCAAATAGATGGATTAAAGCAAGGCCAAATTTATGATGGCGCACGTCAATGGTTTGCAACAGCTTTTCGCTCAGCAAATGCAGTAATTCAGTACGAAGATAAGACTACGGGTTCAATTATTGGCAAAGGTAATATGCCATACCGTTGTTCTGGGTTTGCTGATTGTATGACTGTTACTGCTGGTGATCGAGTAGATTTCACAGTGCGCGTAGATACAAAAGATGGGAAAATGAAAGTAAGTTACGATAATCTTACTCACTATAAACCAGCACAGGTAATTAGCGGAGTTCGCTATAGTGAAACCAATCGTACTATTACCGAAAATTATCCATCAGCTAAAATAATTATGGATGAATTAAATAAATCATCTGATCAAATGGCTGAAAAGATCAAAACTCAACAAAAAGTTAATGCTGATTGGTAAAGCAACTTTATTCACAAACCCACTCATTGAGTGGGTTTTTTATTGCCTAGAGGAAAGTAAGATGGCACAAGAATCTCGTTTAGTAATTGTCATAGATTCAAAAAATGCTGAACGTAATGCGCGTAATCTAGGCAATGAATTAGATAGCATTGAGCGCAAGGGAGACTTTGCAAGTAAATCAATGGATAGTTTGTCTGTGGCAACGCGCCAACTTGCTGGCTACATGGCTGGATTGGTTACTGTAAGTGCTGCCATTAATAATATGGACACTTATACGGGCCTTCAGAACCGTCTTAAGTTAGTGACTAACAACCAAGTTGAGCTAAATAAGGCTACTGAGGACACTTTCCGAATTGCTCAAAAGACATATTCAGCTTGGGATTCTGTATTGCAGGTGTATCAACGTTTTAGTGATAATGCAAAAACACTTAATCTCACAATGGATGACACTGCTCGTTTAACTGAAACAGTGTCTAAAGCTGTTGCTATCAGTGGGGCGAGTGCATCAGCAGCTGATGCTGCTTTAGTTCAGTTTGGACAAGCATTAGCAAGTGGAACCTTGCGTGGTGAAGAACTTAACTCTGTAATGGAGCAAACCCCTGCATTAGCAAAAGCAATTGCTCAGGGTATGGGAATCACCGTAGGCGAATTGCGTTCAGTTGCGGCTGAAGGGAAAATTACATCTCAAGAGATTGTAAAAGCACTCCGAAATGTAGAAAAAGATGTTGATGCACTCTTTGCAAAAACCGATATCACTATTGGACAGTCTTTGACGCTGCTCAACAACGAGATTACTAAATTTGTTGGGGAGTCAGGAAAGGGCTCAGGTGCAGCACAAGTTTTAGCGGACAACATTCAGACTTTAGCCGGAAACCTAGATGTTTTAACTTCTGCAATGATGGTTGGTGGTGCTTATTGGCTTGGAACCTACATTCCTGCAATTTATGCCTCAGGTGTTGCTGTAGCTGCAAAAACGAAGGAATTAGCTGCTCAAACCGTAACGCAGTATGCTGCAATTCAGGCCGAGCGCGCTGCTGCTGCTCAACAAGTAATTAGCACTCAAGCCGTTGTTGCAAATACTCAAGCAACTTTAGCTGCTATTGCGGCTGAGAAAGCTCTAGAAGTACAGCGCCTTAAATCTCAAATTACTGAAAAAGGCAGAACAGCGACATTAACTCGTATGGCTGAGTTAAAGAAAATTGAGGCTCAAGTTACTAGAGAGTTGGCAGTAGCGGAAGGTGCACTGGCAACAGCACAAGCTAGATCGGCAGCGGCAGGTGCGGCTAGTGTAGGGATAGGATCACGGCTTTTAGGTTTACTTGGTGGTCCAGTTGGTATTGGGATTACAGTAGCAAGTTTAGCAGCTGGATATCTTTTGATGCGAGACAACACAGCTGAAGCTAATAAAAAGCTTGAAGAACAGGCTCGAGTTGCAGAAAAGACAGACGAAGCATTAAAGAAATTAGCTGGCAATGATAAAACAAAGGCAGTTGATGATTTAACGGCAGCATTCAATGCCCAAAATGAAGCTTTGAGTAAGTCATCTCTTGCTGTAGGAGCTGCATTAATTGATATAGAAAACTATGCTCGTGGCAACAGGGAAGTAGAAAATATTTCCCAAGAAGCACGCAAAGGAACTATTAGTTATGCAGAAGCTATCGAGCGTTTAAATAAAATTAAGTTGCCTACAGAACTATATGAAAATCTTAAAAAGCAAGCTGCCCAATATGATCAAAATTCAGTTAAAGCAGCTCAATCTGCTGACAAGTTAAAAATCTTCGGTGTTGAAGTAACTTTAACCGGTAATAAAGCCCAGAATGCAGCAGCTCAGCATCAACAGCAAGCGGATGCTTTGGGGAATACTGCTAGTGAGGCTGAAAAGGCAACAAAGGCTTTACAAGATTATCAAGCCAAGCAAAAAGATAGCGTTATTGACTCAATCTATAAATCAGGATGGCTTGATAAAGGTTACACCGTTGCTCAAGCTAATGCCATTTTAGAACTGCAAAAAGCTAAAGGAATGAGTGCGATTTTGTCTAAAGATGAAATTGATAGCGCACTTAGAAATCTCAAGATCATCGAAGAACAACAGGAGCGAGAAGATAAATTAACTGAAGCTAAAAGAAAGCAAACCAAAGAGTCTGCCAAACAAGCTGTTCTACTTGCAGGGAATAATGAGCGAGTGAGAAATATGCTTCGTGTATATCAGGCTTTCCGTAATGCTGGATTGGGAGATAAGCAAGCACGAGTAATGACAGCTCAAGTTGGGCGCGAGAATGATTTTAGAAATGAGGCAATGTTTGGTAGCCATAAGGATGAAAATAATGGTTATACAAATACTGGATTTATTTCTTGGCAAAAGACTCGCTCAACTAAACTCATGCAGTCCTTACAGGGACAAGGTGTTTTAGATAAAAATGGAAAAATCCAGCAAACCCAAGATGCTTTAGATGCGCAAGCTAAGTTTTTATTGCAAGAGGTTATGACTAATAAAAGTTATAGCAAATCTAAAGCCGCTCTTCTTAATGATGATTTAGACTATCGAAGTTTAGAAAAAATCGTGGGGAAAAATTTTATCGGGTGGGATTATGAAGGGAAAAAGCTTGGCAAAGATAAAGCTTCACAGCATTTAGCCAAACAAGACTCTTACTATAATCAGCTTAGTAAAATTTTAGGAGATAACCCCGAAGCAGCCTCAAAAGCAATCGGCGATCTTTCGAAGTTCGAAGATGAAGCATATAAGGCACGCGCTAAAACTCTTGAGGAAGTTAAACAGCTACAGGCAACATATGACTCAGAAACAGTTGCTAGAAGCAAAAGACGAGAGGAGGAAATCAACAAAGCAACCATTTTAGGTCAATCAAATTTAATCCCAAAAATTAATGAGCGTTTTGATGCTGAAGATAAATTAGCTCAAAAACAATTTGATTTTGAAGTAAATGGTTATAAGTGGACTGAAGAACAAAAGCTTGATTACACATATGAAACCAATTCATTACGTCTGGTTGCTGAGGGGAAATTAACAGAAGAACAGCGCAAAATTGCGATTGATTCGTTTAAGTTACAGCAGCAACAAGAATTAGGTTTACTAAAACTTGCTCAAGAGCAACGTCTTTTTCAGGCTAAACAAGCTCTACTGACAGAAACCCAAGCCATGCAGGAACGTTACAGACTCGAACGGGAGGAAATTCTTAAGAATACCAAGCTTTCTATAGAAGAGCGGCAAAAGCTAATCGCATTATCTAAAGCCAATCAGGATAAAGAGACACGCGATAAAGTGAATAATGCTGTTCAAAACTGGGATGGTATTCAGGCGAGTATCACTGGTAATAGTGGACAATTCGCTTTAGAACAGGAGCGCTTTAGCCGTTATGATGCTTCTCAAAAAGTATTTGATAGCCAGCTTGCTGATATTGAAACTCAGGAACAAGATCCAAATGCAAATATGGTAGCTCTAAATGCACAACGTGAACAAATCATGAAGGAACACTTTGAGCGTTTGAAATTGATTGAATCTACTTATCAAAATGATTCAATGAATCTCCAGTTGGGTTATGGAGCTAGTGTCACAGGGGCATTGGCTGGCATGTTTAAAAATATGCTTGGTGAGTCATCAAGTGCATACCGCATTCTTTATGAAAGTCAGCGGGCATTCGCATTGGCGCAGGCTGGAATGAACATGTGGAAAGCTGCTTCAGATGCTTACGCAAATGAGCCAGGTACTTGGTACCAAAAAGCGGCAGCAGCAGCGATCGCGACAATTAAATCAGGTACATTTGTATCTCTCATCCAAGCTGCAACCCCGCAAGGATTTGCGGATGGCGGTTATACCGGTAATGGTCTTAAACACACTCCAGCAGGGATTGTGCATAAAGGCGAAGTCGTATGGTCGCAAGAAGATATCAAACGCTGGGGTGGTGTTAGCGTTGTTGAAAGCATGCGTCAAAGTAAACCAAGTGGTTATGCAAATGGAGGTTATGTTTCTAATAATACTAGTGAAGCTATAGCAACCCGACGGGAGGCACGACAATTTGATGCGATTAATTCTGGAAGAATTGAGAAGTCTCAACCCACGGTGACCATTATCAATCAAACTTCGGAAAAAGTGGATGCTACCTCTGAATGGGATGGTAAGGAGTTAACAGTTATCTTAAAAGAGTATCAGAGACAAAATGAGGCAATGGTGGATGCAAAGATTGAAAAACGATTCCGAATGTCCAAACGACAGGGGTGGTAAAGAAATCACATTGCTACCATCATAAATTAGCTTGAACCCACTCGAACGAGTGGGTTTTTTAATGGGAGTACAACAGTGAAAAAGTATCTTATGACTTTTCTGCTTGCTTTATTGATAACTGCAGTTTTTTACATAAGTTTAAGTTTGATTAAGTCTAATCATATTGAATATGCAACTGGTTTCGTCTTTGGGTTGTCGTTCACACTCATTTTTCAAAAACAATCTAAGAGTTCTAAAGTTGCTGACTTAATAGGCAAACAAGTAAAAGAATGGGCAGTTCGTGAAAGTAGGCGTGGGGGGTTATTTGCTCCAGATCAAAATACGCAGGATCTAGAAAGTTGCAAAAAACGTTTTAAAGACAGATCAGAAACTATGAAAATTGATTGGCCAAAAAATCATGAGCAACCTTAAATTCACTTTCAAGTGCGACTTAGATGGCAATACTAATACGCAGCGCTTTAATACGTTATCAAGCAAATTTGGCGATGGTTATGAACAGAATACTTCGATTGGTATTAATAACCGATCTGGTGAATGGACATATCAAAGAACGGCTTATAAAGCTGAAATTATGCAAATCAAAGCATTCTTCGATCAGCACAAGGGTGCGGATTCTTTCCTTTGGGATTCACCACTAGACGGTGAAGTTCGAGTTAAAACAAGTCCTGAATATCAACCGCGCCAAATTGGCGGTGATGTATGGCAAATCTCAACGACGTTCACCCAAGTTTTTTACCCTTAATTTAAACACCTTTAAAGCCCCTTTTTAGGGGCTTTTTTATGCGAGTAAGAAAATGACGATTCAAACAGTAAATCTTGGCACTGCCCCAACGGGTGCTGGCGGCGACACATTTCGCTCAACTGGCGCAAAAATGAATGAAAACTTTACCAACTGGTCACATGCGGCAAGTCGATATGTAGGGCAAGCTGGTGGAAATCTGATGGAAGTTGGAACCTTCGGTTTTGGTGGTGAAGGAAGAGCTTATGTAAATATCTCAACTTTGGGGAATATTAGAGATGCTGTTCAAAGACAGTCTCAAATTTTTCGGGCTGACACTGGAAGTTTATTTCCCCCATATTCTCCATCTTTGTACATGAGAACTGCTGATACTAACGTTGCTGTTTGTTTTCAATATAATCAAGGCAATATTGAAGTTGCAACTTGGACCGACGCCGCAACTGACTTCAACGCTAGATATAGTATTCGTACGACAGCTAATACTACAGTTGATGCAAACGGATTTATTAAAGCAGCTTCACCAGTAGTTAAATTATTTGCCGATAAAATCGAACCTAACGATGAAGCAGCCGAACAACCACTTTCATTTGAGAAACTAGACATTGGGCATTATCTAGTAAAAGGGTCATCTGGTTTTGCTAAAGAAGGCTGGTGGATTGAAATTCCTACCGACACTCATGGCAATAAGATTTGTGCAGTTGAATATCAGACCTTGGAAAATGGTGATCTTGAAATTAAGACATTCAAGAAAAAGCTAAATGATGAAGGCGATATTGTTGCGAATCTCGATGCACCAATCGATATTCCGAACAATGCAAATGGTGAGCCGCGATGGATCGACATTCGTTTAAACAGTATTAAAAAGACAATCGTCAGAAAAATTCCACGTACTGAAAAACAACCGCGTATGGTCCAGCAAGTAAAATATGCACCGCAATTGACCTATATCACTAAATACGAAGATTTATTTGATGATGAAGGAAAAGCTGTAATTGTGGATGGCAAGAATTATAAAAAGCCAGTAACTCACATTCAAACTGATCAAAACGGTACGCCTATTTTGTCGAATCAACCAGTCATTAATGAAAATGGTGAGCCAGTTTTTGAATGGGCTCAAGCAGTTGATAGTGAAGGAAATCCTGTTTTTGATGATGTGCCAGTTCTTGATAAGGATGGAAATCAGATTTATGACGAGGTAACCCATGAGTCTGAATAGTGATTTTCAGAAGCTGTATGTCGATGGGTTAATTCACTTGTATGAACTAGATGCCAGCAGCTTAGGTGCTGGCATTTTACGTTTTCATGGCCATATAGCTTTTCAAGATTGGGAAAAAATCTACACATCAATAGGTTCCGAAGGGTTGATCGGTGCAGATTCAGGAAGCATTGGTAAGGTTTTTGACACTGGTGGTCAGAAAGTATGGAACCGCAATATTATTTGGCAGGGACAAATTTTTGAGCCAATGGCACTTGATGTGTCTGGTCTTGAAATGCGTAGTGATGGTAAAGCTTCAGCACCAACTTTAAGCATGGCCAACAATATCAACGGCATTCAAAATGCTGTGTCTGCTTACTGTTTGCAGTTTAAAGACTTTGCTGGTGCAAAACTTAAAGTCATTACCACCCTTGCTAAATACCTTGATGCTGAAAACTTCACAGAAGGCAATCCAACTGCTTCGAATGAAGCTAAAGAACAAATCTGGTACATCGAGCAAAAGACATCTGAAAATGCACAACAAGTGACTTTCGAGCTGTCCAATCCAATCGATTTTGAGGGTTTAAAAATCCCAGTTCGCCAAATAACTTCACTTTGTCATTGGTGCATGGTCGGGAAGTACCGGGGCGAGGAATGTGGTTACACAGGTGTAGCAATGTTCACTGATAAAGATGAGCCAACTGATAATCCGGCACTTGATCGATGCGGAGGACGTTTACGTTCTTGCCGATTGCGATTTGGTGAAAATAAACCGTTGCCGTTTGGTGGGTTCCCGGCTTCAAGCTTATTGTGAGGTTTTATGAAACTTACTGCAAAACTTAAAAAAGCAATCATGGCCCATGCAGAAAAATGTTATCCGGAAGAATGTTGCGGGCTAATTGTAGGTGGTAAATATTTACCATGCACTAATATTGCCCCAACAGTTTATGATCAAAATGGCATTATTAAACAGGATAAAACAACTAATTTTGAAATTGATCCTGAAGATCTCGTGTCTGCAGAAAATCAGGGTGAAATTCAAGCTTATGTTCATTCGCATCCAGATGGCACTACCAGAGCTACTGATTTGGATCGTATCCAAATTGAACTACATAAAACGCCATGGGTCATTTGCTCCTATCCAGATCTGGATTTTCAAGTTTATGAACCTTGTGGTTATTGCGCCCCCTTAGTGGGGCGTAATTATATTCATCATTATCAGGACTGTTATGCACTAGTCCGTGACTTTTATGACCGCGAACTAGGTATTAAATTGCCAGACTTTGAACGAAAAGATGGCTGGTGGGAAGACAAAGATCATCCGTCAATTTTGATTGATAACTTTCCGAAAGCTGGTTTCTATGAAGTGGACACTCCGCAATATGGAGATATGTTGATTTGCCGAGTACCACGAACAGAACACCCAAATCATTGCATCATTTGGCTTGGTGATAATGCAATGCTGAAGTCCGAAGATACCGAACCTTGTATTGGCAATACATTAATTTTGCATCAGCTTCACGGCCGTAAATCTATACGTGAAATCTATGGACCGCAATGGTCAACCAGAACGGTAAAAATCTTGAGGCATAGAGATGTTAAAAACAATTAAGTTGTACGGCATCTTGGGGCAAAAGTTCGGTCGTGAATTTAAGCTCGATGTTGCCAATACGCGCGAAGCTATGCGGGCTTTATCTGTTCAGATCGCTGGCTTTGAACACTTTATGTTGCATGCACATGAGCAGGGCCTACGCTTTGCCGTGTTTTTAAAAATAAAGAACTCAAGTAATAAGCGAGGCAAGAAACGCCCAGCAATTTACGATCATGAAACTAAGCGCCTAATCACTGGTGACAATATCGGTGAAGAACAGCTTGATATGAATACTGAAGCAGACACTATTCATATCGTCCCGCGTGTAATGGGGGCTGGTGGCAATAATGGGATTTTGCAACTTGTACTTGGTGCGATTCTGATAGCTGCTTCATTTATACCAGGTATTGGTCAGGCTGCTCAGGTTGCATTGATAGGTGCAGGTGCTGGCATGGCTATGGGAGGGGTTGCATCAATGCTCATGCCAAAAATTGATAATACTCAAGACCAAAACCAAGACGGCAACCGTGCCAACAAAGGCTTTGGCGGTGCAGTAACTACAGTTGCACAAGGTAATCCTGTTCCAATTCTTTATGGTCAACGGGAAATCGGCGGCTTCATTATCAGTGCTGGTCAATATCCTGAAGATCAGATGTAAATTTTAATTATTTAACAGGCGCTTTCTAGCGCCTTTTTTATTGCGTGAGATTTCTTATGAATGCAGTAGTAGGCGCAAAAAAGGGCAGCAATAAACAACGGCAACCTGTCATTTCACCAGATTCTGCTCAATCGAAAACCTTTATCAAGGTTCTATATGGTTTAGCTGAAGGCGAGATTGAAGGTTTAGCTAATGGGCTTCAGTCAATTTATTTAGAAGAAACTCCACTTCAGAATGCAGATGGAAGCCTTAACTTTGAAAATGTAAAAGTTGATTTTAGAAATGGTACTAATGATCAGGAATACATTGAGGGTTTTCCTGCAGTAGAAAGTGAAACTGCCATCGATGTGGAGTTAAAGTCTGAAACGCCATGGGTTCGAGCTTTTAGTAATCTTGATCTTGATGCTGTTCGTTTGCGCTTAAAGTGGGGTCCTTTGCGTACTCAGAATGCTACAAATGGTGATGTATCAGGCGTAACGATCGAATACGCAATCGATTTACAGACAGATGGAGGTGTCTGGACTGAAGTACTAAAAACCAAGATTTCAGATAAAACCTCTGCAAATTACGAGCGAGCACACCGCATTGATTTACCTCGAGCTGACTCAGGTTGGCTAATTCGAGTTCGCAGACTTACTCCGAACTCAACTTCAGAGTATGTCAGTGACAAGATGTATATTGAAGCAGTGACTGAAGTCATTGATGCGAAATTACGTTACCCAAACACAGCATTATTGGGCCTTCAATACGATGCTGAGACTTTTGGAAACGTTGCTAAAGTTGCTGCAGATACAAAGGGAAGAATTCTAAAGGTTCCTACTAACTACAATCCAGCTACACGACAATATGTCGGGATGTGGGACGGTACTTTCAAAGAAGCCTATTCTAATAACCCGGCATGGATCTATTACGATATATGCACAGTAGACCGTTATGCTTTGGGTGACCGCTTAACCCCGCTAATGGTTGATAAGTGGTCTTTATATCGTTTAGCACAATACTGTGACCAAATGGTGCCGGATGGGTTGGGTGGTCAAGAACCACGCTTTACTTGTAACGTTTATCTTCAGAGTGCCGAAGGTGCCTTTGAAATTTTAACTAAGTTAGCAGGTGTATTCCGTGCCATCACATTTTGGGATGGCAATAGCATTATTTGTGATGCGGATATTCCCCAAGATACTTATTACACTTATACACGTGCCAATGTCATTGATGGTAATTTTGAGTACGCGGGAACCCGTGCTCGAGACAGGCACAATGTTGTAAAAATTGCATGGGACAACCCAGCCAATCACTATAAGACTGAATATGAATTTGTCCGCGATGAAAAGGCGATTGCTGAGGCCGGCCAAGTTCGTATTTTAGAAATAGAAGCTTGGGGATGTACCTCACGAGGGCAAGCGCAGCGAGCAGGTTGGTGGGCATTAAAGTCTGAACAGTTAGAAACCAGAACTGTTAGTTTTAAAGTTGGTTTGGATGGCCATATTCCGCAGCCGGGAAGAGTTATTGATATTGCAGATCCATTGTTTGCTGGACGGGCAAACGGAGGGCGTGTATCTAAAATATCAGCAGATCGTAAAAGCATTACGCTAGATCGTGACGACGTTGTGGCAGTTGCTGGTGACCGATTGATTATTAATGGCGA